>DATGTP010000044.1:0-47778 GCA_035301825.1 Pseudogracilibacillus sp.
TGATAAATTAACAACATATGTTTCACTTATTGAATCTGAAGATACTCAAACAGCATTGACACGAATTAATGAGCGAATCGAACGACAATTACACTTTGTATTAGAACGATTATATATAAGATTTCATGACATGTTTCAAGAGTACTTTAATCCAACAACGATTACTAAGTCAGGAAGACAGGCTCGCGAACAATTAGAAGTGAACCGCAACAATTTAGTTCATTATGTTGGATACGAGTTGTTACAAGAAGTTCGAGCTGTATCTATTCGTTTGGAAGCACATATTAATGAGTTATTACAAGAACATCATCAATCAATTCAACATCAGATCAATTTAGATGATAGACAGTTCTATTTAGGTAAATTTGAACGCGTTGAACTTAAGACACCAGAGTATGAAGAAGCCTTTTTACAAATCGATTACAATGTTTTTCAAGAAGCATTGAAAGTATTCCGTAATTTAAAAACATTTTTCCAAAATAATGAACGTGAGCAAATGAAAGAATTATTCTATGAAGCATTAAAACCTCATGCAGGAAATTATTTAAATGAAAATGAATCAATTATGAAAGATCATTACAATCATGCTTGGGAAACAGTTGTAAGTAAAGTATTTAAGGGAATTGAATCTGAGATTAAAGCAAATATTGATACACAATTACAAGTTGTCCAAGATCATGTACAAATTGAAGAACTTGAAACAAAACAAGCGAAAATAAAACAACTTGTATTAAATTTAACAAGTAAATAAGGAGCTAAATAGATTGAAAAAACACGTATTATTAGTTGATGGCATGGCATTACTATTTAGAGGATTCTTCTCTACATCATTTACTGGCAATTTTATGAAAAATGATCAAGGTATTCCGACAAATGGTGTCCAGCAGTTTTTAAAATACTTTATCGATGGTATAAATACCTTTAAACCAACCCATGTTATTTGTTGTTGGGATATGGGAAGCAAAACATTTCGTACAGACATGTTTCCAAATTATAAAGCAAATCGTGAAGATCCGCCAGAAGAATTAATTCCACAATTTGATATGGTTAAAGATGTCGTTTCATGCTTTAATATACCTAACATCGGTATAGAAAATTATGAAGCCGATGATATTATTGGAACTTTAGCAAATACATTAAGTCAAGATCATCAAGTAACAATTCAATCAGGTGATCTTGACTTACTACAACTCGTAAAAGAAAATGTTCAAGTTGCTATTATGAGGAAAGGAATTGGAAATTATGAAGTCTTCGATATCCATAACTTTTATGATAAAAAACAGTTACATCCTCATCAAATAATCGACTTTAAAGGACTGACAGGGGACAATGCAGATAATTATCCAGGCATTAAAGGTATCGGTGAAAAAACAGCTATCAAATTACTCGCAAAATACGAATCAGTCGATCAAATATTAGAAGCATTAGATGAACTAACACCAGGTCAAAGAAACAAATTCGAAGTCTTTATAGATGACTTTCATATGTCAAAACAACTGGCAACGATTAAAAGTGACTTAGAGGTAGAACTAGATTTAAAGGCAGCTGAAGTAAAGTTTAATCCAAAACAAACAAATGAACGTATACAAGCTCTAGGTGTTAACTTTAATTCTGTTGAGAAATATTATATCGTATAACTGACAAATCCTTACCAAAGTGATAATTTGGTAAGGATTTTCTATTTATAAAAGGGAAAAAGCACAAAGTTCCAGGTATTAATATCTACTTTATATATTTTAGTTTACATAATATATATTATACAAAGTAATAATTGTTAAAAATATAAGGGCTCACATTTATGATTTGTGAGCCCTACTTTTTTAATTTCTGTTATATGGTCCAACACCTTCACCATCAATATATGGTAATAATTCAGATACAGTGACAAATTCATATCCTTGATCAGATAAGTACTGTAACATTTCTGGTAAAGCGTCAGCTGTTGAATGATGAATATCGTGCATTAATAAAATTGCTCCAGGCCTCGTATACTGTTGTACAACCTGGTTGATAGATGCTGCATTACGTGATTCCCAGTCGCGTGTATCTACTGACCACATAATAACTTTTTGATTTGATTCTTTTGCTATTTGTAATACATTATCATTATAACTACCATATGGTGGCCTAAAATATATTGGTTTCTTGCCTGTGGCAGCTTCTATTTGCTCTTGTGAATCGATTAATTGACTTCTTAATTGATCCATAGACAATGTAACTAAGTCCGGATGCGTAATAGAATGATTAGCAATCTCATGACCTTGTTCAACTACTTTTTGTGCTACTTCTGGATATGCTTCTGCATTTTGACCTAACATAAAGAATGTAGCTTTTGCATCAAAGTCATCTAAGGTATTTAGAACGCGTTCGGTTACTTCGTTATGTGGTCCATCATCGAATGTTAAAGCAATGAGTTTTTTATCTAAATCTTCTTTATTTCCTTCATCTTGTTCCTCTTGTTGTTTCTGTTCTTCTTCTTGTTTTTTCTTCTCTTCTTCTGCTTTAATGGCTGCTATTTTTTCTTTTTGCTCATCATTCAATATAATATCATCGTAATTTAAAGCGATATATGGGTATACTTTCATTAAATCAATTGATTTTGTTTTTAGTTCGCCTTCCTCATTTGATTGATAAAATGATAATTGCTCTTCTTCAATCAAGAAAGCTAAATCATCTGAATTTAGTTGTTCTTTGTCATATCCAATTTCATCTTTAAATGATTCATTATTTACAAGTTCATCTACATTAAACAATTCATTAAATGTAATGAATTCATCTTCATTATAATTAAAAACAAATGTTTTTAAACTATTCTTATGTTCGTCCTTAACACTTTCATGTGTGTGTAACATAGTTTGATAGTAATCATCTGATAGTTTTGTTAAATCAATTGTTTTCACTACTAAACTTGTCTGTTCTTTTAGCTTTTTATAGTCTAGGTCTTCAATAGATGCGTGGAAATGATCATCAATTTGCTCAACCCAGCTTTGAATCCCTTCGTTTATATTTTCATTGTCTGTTGTTTGAGGATATTTAAATGTGGATGTAAATAGAGCATTTTCACTTTCTTCTAATTCATAATAAATGTGATCATCATATTCTTCACTACTAATAGATGTTTCTACTTCAAGCTTTTTTTCATTTGATTTTTGTATTAAATTTGTAATTAATGCAACACTTACTGTTATTAATAGTAGTGCAGCTACAATTATTATAATACCTTTTAAATTATTTTGATTTCTTCTTACTCTTTTTCTGTTTCTACTCATCTATGACACCTACAAACTTTTTATTATTCTAATCTAATCGACATTAGTCTATTATACTAGATTACTAACAAAATAAAAGTAAATTCAACAAAATATTTTAATAAAAAAAGACTGATGTTATTATTTAACATCAATCTTTTTTGATCGTTAAATAGATTCAAAATACTTTTTATAATATCCAGCAATACGGTCACTATTATCAATTACAAAAATAAACTCATCTGTCTCATTCACGACCGCATACTCCTTCCCTAACGTAAGCATTGAATCCACTTTATATTTATCAGCTTGATTAGTAACACACTTTACCTTTTTTATAATTTGATCTTCATTCCATGTTAAATGATTCATTTAGATCTCCCCTAACTCTAGTTTACATAATGATCTTATCGTTAATCTTCAAATAAATAAGCGTAATTAGCATAACCAGCCTCTTCCAAGTCTTCTTTGGCGATGAAGCGCAATGAGGCTGAATTAATACAATATCTTAAACCACCTTGATCTTTTGGTCCATCTGGAAAGACATGTCCTAAGTGCGAATCAGCAAATTTACTTCTCACTTCAGTTCTAATCATTCCATGGCCAGTATCTAAATGTTCTGTCACATGTTGATTAACTAATGGTTTAGTGAAGCTTGGCCAACCACATTGAGCATCAAATTTATCTTTAGAAGAAAATAAAACTTCACCAGATACGACATCAACATAAATTCCCTCTTCAAAATGTTGGTCATATTCATTTTGATATGGTGGTTCTGTTCCATCTTCTTGTGTAACATAATATTGCATATCGCTTAATAGTTCTCTTAACTCTTCTTGGTCTTTTTCTAATGTCCAATTTTCTTCAATAAACTGCTGTCTACCAGATCCCTTTTTATATGTTTGATAATGAAGCTTATTACGTTTGTAAAATTGTTGATGGTGTTCTTCAGCTTCATAAAATGTTTCTGCTGGCTTTATTTCTGTCACGATTTGCTTATTAAATTTACCACTGTTTGCTAATTTCTCTTTCGATTGTTCTGCTAAGCTTTTTTGCTTCTCATTATGGTAAAAGATTGCTGTTTTATACGATTCACCACGATCATGGAATTGTCCCCCATCATCTGTCGGATCAATTTGCTGCCAAAATAATGTTAATAATTCCTCATAAGGAAATATATTAGGATTATAAGTTATTTGTACGGCTTCAACATGACCCGTTGTATTCGAACATACTTCTTCATATGTTGGATTTTTTGTATGTCCACCTGTATAACCTGATACCACTTTCTCAATTCCTGGTCGTTCATCAAACGGTTCCACCATACACCAAAAACAACCACCTGCAAATGTCGCAATTTCAAATTGTTCAGTCATGTTACTACCTCCATATTAATACAATCTATATGCTATTGTAACATTTTTTTGATTATTTAAACATAAAAAAACACTACGTATATCAAGATACGTAGTGTTTTCTAAGCAATATGATTATTCTTTTAATCCGATCTCATGTAAGTTTGGATTGTCTGAAGAATCAATTGTGAAGTTTAATAAGTTTTCACTTACTGGTACAACATCAGCACGGTATAATGTTGGGAATACTGGAATTTCCTCAACCATTAATTCTTGCCACTCTTTGTAAACATCGATACGGTAGTCAACATCAAACGCTTCGTCAGAAACACCGTCTTTTAATAATTCAGTGTTTTTGTCATTTGCATAACGTGAGAAGTTAAACATAGCCGTTTCTCCGTATAAACCAGTCGGGTCAACGTCAGAACCTACTGACCAAGCACCCATGTAAACATCTACTTCTGGGTCATCATTACCACCATCACCTACACGGTCATAGAAAGTGTTAAACTCCTGTAAACGTCCGTCTAATAATTGAACATCAAGACCTACTGCCTGCCATGATTGTAAGTAGTAGTTAGCAATTGGTTCAGCAGTGTCTCCACCTGACATTGAAGCGAAGTTTAATGTAAACTCTTCTCCATCAGGATTACGACGGAACTCTTCACCGTCTACCCACTCATAACCTGCTTCATCTAAAATTTCATTTGCTTTGTCTTGGTCAAATGTTGGTGCTTCTAAGTCTTCATGATGGAAGTCTTCGTGAGTTGGTACGATTAATGCGTTAGCACCCCAACGTAAACCATCATAGAATTCGTCACCTACAGCATCGTTATCAACTGCATACCACATAGCACGACGTAATTCAACGTCACCAACTTTTGAGTTGTCTGGGTCATAGTTAACACGCTTCTCATCAGCATCCCATGTTCCTAATTTAAATCCTACATAAGTGTAAGCATTATCAATATCAGCTAAGAATTGAACGCCTTCCATGTCAATATGGTCAACTACTGAATCTGCTGGGAATGAATCTGCTAAGTCGATATTACCTGAACTTAATTCTTCAGCTACAACTGAAGGGTCAACAACACGTAATACAACTTCATCTAAGATAGGCTCACCTTGCCAGTAGTCTTCGTTTTTAGAATATACAACTGACTCACCTGAAGTAATACTCTCAACTTTGAATGGTCCAATTCCAATTGGGTTCTTACGTACTTCATCTGAAGAAGACATATCTGCTACTTCAATATCTTCAAAAATATGTTTAGCTAAAGCATATGGCCAAATTCCACCTGCTAATAATGATGGAGTTGGTGTGTCATACGTAATTTTTAACGTTTTTTCATCTACAACTTCAATTCCTGAAATCGAGTCAGCTTCACCATTGTGGTAGTCAACGACACCTTCAATGATTGTAAAATCTTCACCATAACGAGGACCGTCATAGTCTGGGTGTGAGATTACTTCATAAGCAAACTCCCAATCTTCAGCAGTCACTGGTTCACCATCATGCCAATTTACATCGTCACGAATTGTGAATGTCCACTCAGTGTAGTCATCCGAATGTTCGAATGTTGCTGGTCCATCTTGTGTGTATTGGTAGTTTTCATCTGCATAAAGTAATGGTTCATCAAACCAACCTAAAACTTCAGCATCTGGTGCTCCACTGTAGAAGTTCCAGTTTAACGTACCTTCAAATACTGTGTCAGAAACAAGACCAAAGTTTAAAGTTCCACCTTCTGCTGGATCGCCTGTTTCACCACGCGTGTCAAAATCTTCAATGTTTAATAATCCATCATCTGATGCATTATTAGAGTTATCATTTGCATTATTATTTGCTGCATTATTATCTGAACCTGAATTATTATTTCCGTCATTAGAGCCGCCGCCACATGCAGCAAGAACTAATAACATAGCAAATAATACCGCAACTAAACTTTTACTAAATTTGTTCATTGATTAATTTCCCCCTATTTCTTATTATAATTTTTATTTTCATTAAGACGTTTGCGAAATACCGGGTTTTCACCTCCTTTCAAGGTATTTAGCCCTCTTATAAACCTTACCCTCTTCGTTGACGAGCATCTGATGCACGTTTTAATGCTTCACCTACGTTACGAATAGCAAGCATAATAACTAATATTAAAACAGCCGCTGGTAACCAAATCCACCATCTATCTTGCAATACTGTAGGGTTTCTTGCGTAACTTAATAAAGTCCCTAAACTTGGCGTACTTTCAGGGAAACCGAATCCTAAGAAAGACAATCCTGACTCAATTCCAATATTAGCTGCTAAACTTAAAGTCATTGTTACAATGATTAATGAACTAATATTTGGCAATAATTGAGTAATCATAATTTTTAAATTAGATGAACCTAATGTTTTTGATGCTTGAATATAGTCTAGCTCTGCTTCAGCTAGTGCCCTTGAACGAATCAATCTTGCTATACCCATCCATAAAAAGATTGTCATAATTAATGAAAAGGTCCAGATTGAATATGTCGGCACAATTGCTACGAACACAATAACAATCATTAAAAATGGTAATACTAAGAAAAAGTCAACGATACGCATTAAGATATTATCGATTTGTCCTCCAAAATACCCTGCGACAATACCTGTTGCAATTCCAATAAAACCAGACATTAAAGTAACTAATATTCCAATAGATAATGAGTTTTTAGTTCCAATAATGAGCTGTCCAAATACATCTCTACCACCATAGTCAGTACCTAACCAGTTATCTGCTGATGGGGGTGCATATGTGTTAAATATATCTACCGTTACGATTTCCTTTTGGTCTAGAAATAGGGCTGTTCCATATACAAAGGCAGCTATTAAGATTAAAAAAATCAAAGATCCTAAAGCTAACCAATCACGTAAAATCTCTCGTACTATTACTTTGAAACCAGATGGCGTCGATCCGTCGGATTTTGTAGTAGCATCTGTTTCCATATCTACTTCTGTTTCTGTTAATTTATTAGCTTCCACTACTTTCACCTCACTCAATTAATTTATTTAATACGAATCCTTGGATCAACAATACTTAAGATAATATCTGATAATAATGACCCAAATATTGTAGTCACACCAAAAATTAATACGAGTGCGTTTACTACTGCATAGTCACGCTGGTTTATGGACTCCATAAACAACTGTCCCATTCCAGGATAACTAAAGATCGATTCTATAAAAATTGAACCACCGATTAAACCTGTCAATTCGTAACCGAAAAATGCAGCGATCGGTAGTAAAGCATTTCTAAAAATGTGTCGATTATAAATTCTTGACTCACTTGCACCTTTAGCTCGTGCTGTTAATATAAAATCTTTCTGTTTCGTATCAATGATCTCACTACGTAAATATTGTACAGTTGATACTGTTGCAATAATAGACATGGATAAGGCAGGTAGTAATAAGTAATGAACTTTACTTACGAAATATTCGAATGTTCCTGGTTGTAGACCTGGTGCAACACTTCCACCTGTAGGAAACCATCCAAGGTTAAATCCAAATAACCAAACCATAACTAATGCAAAAATAAATAATGGTGTTCCAAATCCTAAATATGTATAACCAGTAATAAACTGATCGATTAAACGATCATTAAAACGACCACTGATAATACCTAAAGGTAAAGCAATAATATATGTAAATATTAATGCAGCAACTGATAACCAAAATGTATTGATCATTCGTTCACCAATTAATTCAGTTACAGGCATCTTATGTCTAAAGGATTGTCCAAAATCACCTTGTACAATTCCTTCCATCCAACGACCATACTTTATATACCAAGGATCGTAAAACCCTAATTTAATACGTAATTCTTCTAAGCGATCATGGTCAATACTAGGATCGATTTGACCTGTTAAAGCGTCTCCAGGCATAAAGCTTGCTAGAAAGAATACGAGAACACTTAATAATAAAATTTGTGGAATCATAATTAATGTACGTCTTACTGTAAATTTCCACATATTTATTCACCTCTCTCCGGAACTGCTACTTTATGTGTACTAGAGAAAGATTGCAATGGAAATACATTACCTTCTTCATCAAAAAACTGGTCATAAGACTCTTCGTATAATGTATTTATTTTCTCACGTACTTCAATTCGTTCTTTTCTATTTTTAGGATCAATATCAGGAATAGCCGACACTAATCGCTTTGTATATATATGTTGTGGATTGTTGAAAATATCATCTGTATCGCCTTCTTCAACAAAGCGTCCACGATACATAATACCTATTCGATCACAAACGTGTTTAATAACACCTAAATCATGTCCGATGAAAATATAAGTTAAACCAAGTTCCTTTTGAATATCTTGCATAAAGTTTAATACTTGTGCTTGTACAGATACGTCTAATGCTGATACCGGTTCATCGGCAATGATAAACTTAGGTTTCAATGCAACTGCACGAGCAATCCCAATTCGTTGTCTTTGACCACCTGAAAATTGGTGTGGGTATTTATACATACTCTCATTACTTAAGCCAACTAATTCTAACAATTCAGAAATCCTTTTCTTTTCTTCTACTTTAGATAACTTTTCAAAGTTCCTAAATGGTTCTGCTAAAATATCATAGACGCGTTTACGCGGGTTTAAAGAAGAATAAGGATCTTGGAAGATCATTTGAACTTGCTTTCTAAAATCAACCCTTGCACCTTTTTGGTGTGTTATATCTTGTCCATTATAAAGAATCTGTCCATCTGTAACTTTATTTAAGCCGATAATAGCTTTACCTGTTGTTGATTTTCCTGAACCGGATTCACCAACAAGGCCGTAAGTCATTCCTTCTTCTACTTTAAACGAAACGCCGTCTACTGCTCTGACATAGTCTACTGTTCTACCAAATATGCCACCTTTAATAGGAAAATGAACTTTCAAATTTTTAACTTCAAGACTCAATGCGCTCATCCTCCTTCTCTCTAGCAAAATCAAAATGTTTATAACAAGAACATCTTACGAAATGTCCCGGCTCTATTTCTTCTAGTACGGGATTTTCATCATGGGCTGATTGATCAATCCATGGAATACGATGACTAAAACGGCAGCCTTCACGTGGTAAATATTGGAGTGAAGGTACAATCCCTTGAATCACATGAAGTTTTTCTTTCGGATCTGCATTTGATGGAATTGACTCTAATAAAGAGCGTGTATATGGATGTTTAGGTGAATTAAATAATGTATGGACATCTGTTAATTCAACAATTTGACCTGCATACATAACTGCTACTCGGTCTGCCATCTCTGCGACTACACCTAAGTCATGTGTAATGAGAATGATACCTGCATTCATTTTTTCTTTTAAATCATTCATTAAGTTTAATATTTGTGATTGAATTGTTGCATCAAGTGCAGTTGTCGGCTCGTCTGCAATTAGGACTTCTGGATTATTTGCAATCGCAATTGCAATCACGACACGCTGCCTCATTCCACCAGATAATTCATGTGGAAATTGTTCGTAAGTTAACTTTGGATTTCGAATTCCTACTTGATCTAACAATTCAAGCGCTCTTAGTTTTCTATCTCGCTTATTCATCGTTTTATCATGTAATAAAATAACTTCTTCGATTTGCGCTCCAATCATCATTAATGGATTTAAGGCCGTCAATGGATCTTGGAATATAAAGCCCATTGACTTCCCTCTTAATTTATTTAATTGTCTTGTAGATAGTTTCAATATATCTTGATTATCATAATTGACATGCCCTTCGATTTTCGCACTTCTGTGTAAACCCATTAAAGAAAACGCTAGAGCACTCTTCCCGCAGCCTGATTCTCCAACAATTGCTAATACTTCATTTTTATTTAATGATAAAGAGACATCGTCTACAGCTGCATAGTATTCATCATTAATTCGGAATGCTGTTTTTAAATTTTGAATATCTAAAACTTTCTCACTCATGAAACTCACCTTCCAATCTCAATATAACGCTTACTTTTCAGACTTTTGTAAAAATTATAATCATAAAAAAAGAAAGAACTTCGGATATGAATTTTAATTTCTCTATATATGCAATAATCTGAAAATTGACACTGAATATTCACAATTAAATGTTACTACATTATAACATATGAAATAAAAATTGTTGAATATTTAAACATAATGTAATTATATCTAGTATTTGAAATAATACAAGTAAAATTGCTACTTTAGACATATTTTTATGGATGAGTAACAAACTTAAAATAAAAAGTGCTCTTGTTTTTTTATAAACAAAAGCACTTTAAATTAATTCTCTACTTTTTATCCATTTGTTGGTTCATCGCTCGCATCATCTGATTTATTTTCTTTTGACTCGGCTTTTGACCCATTTGCATCATCATTGTACGTAACATTTGTTCATTAATTGGTGGATTTTCCTTTAAATATTTCATCATATATTGTCTTGCAATGAAAAATCCTAATGCTACACCTGCTGCAATTGCAATTACAGCAATTAAAATGACCCATCCAAAATGTAACATGTTGTATCCTCCTTACTTCAAAAACTATACTTTAATCTTTATTGTATATTAAGCTAAGATGTTTTTAACGTTTGTAACGACATTTTCAACTGTAAAGCCAAACTCTTTTACAATCTCTGAACCATTACCAGATGCTCCAAAACGATCAATTCCAACAACCGTTCCTTCTAATCCAGTATATTTATGCCATCCTAATGAGCTTCCCATCTCAATTGCTACACGCGCTTTAACAGCTGATGGAAGAACAGATTCTTTATATGCTTCATCTTGTTCATCAAATAAGTTCCATGAAGGCATACTGACAACTCGTGCTTGAATATTATCTTCTTTCAATGCTTTTTGTGCATCAATTGCTAAGCTAACCTCAGATCCTGATGCTAATAAAATGACATCTGGTGTACCTTCACTATCACTTAAAACATAAGCACCTTTTCGTACACCCTCTTTTGCTAATTGCTTTGTATTTTCAAGCGTTGGTAAACCTTGGCGCGTTAATACTAAGCTTGTAGGGCGATTATCAGTTTCTAATGATAATTCCCATGCTGCATTTGTTTCATAACCGTCTGCTGGACGAATAACATTTAAGTTGGGCATTGCACGTAAAGAAGCTAAATGCTCAACAGGTTCGTGAGTTGGGCCATCTTCTCCTACTGCTACTGAGTCATGTGTAAACACATAAGTAACAGGTGCATTCATGATTGCTGATAAACGAACAGCTGGACGTAAGTAATCACTAAAGACAAAGAATGTTGCGCCGTATACTTTTAATCCACCATGTAATGCCATTCCATTAAGAGCAGCACCCATAGCAAATTCACGTACTCCAAACCAAATATTACGGCCTGAGTAATTATCCTTTGTAAAATCTTCTTCATCTTTCATCATTGTATTGTTAGAACTTGCAAGGTCTGCACTTCCACCAAATAGTGAAGGGACCGTTTTTGATAATGCTTGGATTGCATTACTTGATGCAACACGTGTTGCTAAATTATCAGTACCAACTTCATATTCTGGCATTTCTGCATTGTAGTCAACAGGTAATGTACCATCAATTGCTTGTGCTAACTCTTCACCTAATTCAGGATATTGCTCTTGGTAATTTGCAAACAAATCATCCCACTCTTTGTTAGCTGTTTGACCTTTATTTTCAACTTTTTGTTTAAAATCTTCATAAACTTCTTCAGTAACCTGGAAAGGTTCATGTGGCCAATTATAATGTTCTTTCGTTAACTTAGCCTCTTCTTCACCTAATGGAGCCCCATGACTTGCTGAAGAATTTGATTTATTTGGAGAACCATAGCCAATAATTGTTTTAATTTCAATTAATGTTGGTTGATTGTCATTGTCTTTTGCTTCTTGGATTGCTTTACCAATCGCTTCAATATCATTTCCATCTTCAACATATAATGTTTGCCATCCATATGCTTGGAAACGTTTTTGAACATCATCAGAATAAGAACGATTTAAATCCCCATCTAATGAAATGTCGTTTGAATCATATAGAACAATAAGTTTATCTAAGCCTAGGTGTCCTGCAAGTGAAGCTGCTTCATGAGAAATTCCTTCCATAATACAGCCGTCTCCTACAAGCGAGTAGGTATAATGATCAATTAAATTAAAGTTATCTTTATTAAACTTAGCCGCTAAATGAGCTTCAGCCATAGCCATACCTACACCCATAGCTACTCCTTGTCCTAATGGACCGGTAGTCGCTTCTACACCGTCTGTGTCAAGTACTTCTGGGTGACCTGGTGTGCGTGATCCTAATTGTCTAAAGTCTTTAATATCGTCAATTGTCACATCATAGCCTGATAAATGAAGTAAACTATAAAGTAACATTGAGCCATGACCTGCTGATAAAATAAAACGGTCACGGTTAAACCATTTAGCATTTTTCGGGTTATGCGTCATAAACTCTGTAAATAACGTATAAGCCATTGGTGCTGCACCCATCGGTAAGCCTGGGTGTCCTGAATTTGCTTTTTCAATTGCATCAATTGACAACGTACGAATTGCATTAATTGATTGTTGTTCAATAGAATTAGACATGATATCTCCCTTTCAATGTGAGTTCTTTTTTCTTTGTATTTCTTTCACCTTTTCAGGTGTTACATCATTACCTTCTGGATCAATAACAGTCATTGATTCAATTTGGTTAGAAAACGATTTACGGACATTTTTAATATACTCATCACGTAATTCATTTTGTTCTGTTTGCTCTTCCTTCGTTAAACCAATTGACTTCTTCTTTTTAGCAAGCTCATTAATACGGTTTAACTTCTCTTTAGACATCATATGCATACACTCCTATTATGTCATCTTGGACTTATTACATATATTGTACAGAAAATCAATGAATTAGTAAAAATTAAAAGTCCTACCTTCATATATTATGCCTTTCAGTCACTTCTTTCAAGTCTAAACATGAATTTGTAACAGATTAGTTGAAAACAGAACTTATGTTTGATTACGAACATAAGTATGGTATAATAAAAAGTAAGTTTTAAGGACGGTGAAGCATCTTATGGAGATTAAAAATTTAACGAAAAGACAACAAATGATCTTTGATTTTATTAAAAATGAAGTAGAATTAAAAGGTTATCCGCCATCAGTGAGAGAAATTGCTAAAGCTGTAGGTCTAGCATCTAGTTCAACTGTCCATGGACATCTAGCTCGAATTGAGGAAAAAGGATATATACGTCGAGATGCTACAAAGCCACGTGCTATTGAAGTATTAAATCCTGACGAAAATGATGATGTATATAAAGATCCAGCTCGCTACACGCCTGTAATTGGTAAAGTGACGGCTGGTTCTCCAATCACTGCTATTCAGAACATCGAAGAATATATACCTATTCCGAGTTCGATGAGCCATACAGATGATAATACCTTTATACTAGTCATTGATGGAGATAGTATGAAAGATGTTGGTATTTTAGATGGTGATAGAGTCATTGTTAAACAACAAAACTTTGCTAATAATGGCGATATTGTTGTTGCTATGACAGAAGATGATGAAGCAACAGTCAAACGATTTTTTAAAGAAGAAGACCACATACGACTTCAACCTGAAAATGATTTACATGAACCAATTCGTTTAAATCATGTAATGATTCTAGGTAAAGTTGTTGGCCTTTATAGGCATTTTCATTAAAAAGATCTCAATCATAATTTTATGATTGAGACCTTTTTTTATTTTACTTCAATTAAATTGTTGTCGATTAAATTTTTAATCGTATTTGTAATGGCGATTTTAACATGAGCATATGTTAATCCGCCTTGCATGAATGCAATATAAGGTGGTTTAATCGGGCCATCAACAGATAGCTCAATACTCGCTCCTTGAATAAATGTTCCTGCTGCCATAATAACTTTTTCCTCATAACCTGGCATTTCGCTTGGATAAGGTGCCACATAAGAATTAACAGGTGAATTAGCTTGAATACCTTCACAAAACTTAATCATTGCTTCCTCATTATGGAAGACGACAGATTGGATAATATCTGTTCTTTTATCTGTAGAAGACGGTTTCGTCTCAACACCAATCTTTTCTAATAAACGAGCTGTATAGATGGCTCCTTTTAATGATTCACCAACAACATGAGGCGCTAAGAAAAAGCCCTGATACATTTCTTGTAACATTTGTATTGTAGCTCCTGCTTCCTTCCCTAGTCCTGGTGCTGTTAAACGATATGCTGAACGTTCAACTAAATCTTGTCGCCCAACAATATACCCGCCTGAACGGACAAGGCCACCACCAGGGTTTTTAATTAAGGAACCTGCCATAATATCTGCCCCAACTTCAGTTGGTTCTCTTTCTTCAACAAACTCGCCATAGCAATTATCTACGAAAACAATGAGTTCTGGATTTATACTTTTAACAAAGTCAATCATCTCTTTAATTTCTTCAATCGTAAATGATGGTCGATCAGCATATCCTTTAGAACGCTGTATGCCAATAACCTTTGTTTTTTCTGTAATAGCCGCTTTTACACCTTCAAAATCAACTGTATTATCTTCTTTTAATGCGACTTCATTATAATCAATTAAATATTCTTTCATCGACCCTGTTGTCGGGCGCTTACCAACCACTTCTTCTAAGGTATCATAAGGTGCACCTGTAATGTATAAGAGTTCGTCATATGGATGCAATAAAGCAAATAATGCTGTTGATATAGCATGTGTTCCTGATACGAGTTGTGGTCTCACAAGAGCATCTTCTGCACCAAAGACAGTTGCATATAAGGCTTCTAGTTGATCACGCCCCAAATCATCATAACCATATCCATCTGTTGAGCTAAAGTGATGATCCCCTATTTGATGTTCTTTAAAAGCATCAAGGACTTTCTTTTGATTTAATTCAACGATATGATTCATTGCTTGAAATTGTTTTGAACATTCTGATTCAGCTTCTTGAACGATTGTTTCTATCATTTTCTTATTTCTCCTTTAATACACTTTGAAGCGGATGGTCCTTTGCAATGAACCCTTCTACTTCATATTCATTTGATTCTTCATTAAATTCACTGTTAATTATAATAGATTGTTCTTCTAATTGATACAAGTAATGTGCGTTTTCTGGTTGTAAACGGATGTCGTACTTTTCCCATGCTTCCATTAAAATATGTTCGATTTTTACTTGTACCTTTTTCAAATCTGTTTCATCGTATGCACTGATTAATAAATTCGGATGCTCTCTTGGAATGAATGTGTCTTCTAGTAAATCTTTTTTATTATATAAAGTTAACATGGGAACCTTGTGAGCTTCTAATTGCTCTAAAATATTTTCAACTGTTTCTTCATGTTTTACATAGTTTTCATTTGTTGCATCAACAACATGCAAGAGCAGATCTGCTTCAGCTGCCTCTTCAAGTGTTGATTTAAAAGCCTCGATTAAAGTTGTCGGTAAATCTTGTAAGAAACCTACTGTATCAGTGACTAAACAAGAAAATCCTGATGGCAGTTGAATTTGTCTTGTTAAAGGCTCTAATGTAGCAAAGAGGAGATTTTCCTCCAACGTTTTTTCTTCTGTTAGCTTATTAAATAAGGTTGATTTACCCGCATTCGTATAACCAACAATTGCAATTTGAAAGACATGATTTTGTTTACGACGCTTACGATATTGTTCACGCTGCCTGACAACATCTTTTAGGCGTTTCTTTATATCATCAATTCGTCTTCTAATATGACGTTGGTCTGTCTCAAGCTTTGTCTCACCTGGTCCTCTCGTACCTATACCTGCACCAAGTCTAGATAAGACAAGCCCCATTCCTCTTAATCTAGGCAACATATATTGCAATTGAGCGAGTTCAACTTGTAATTGGGCTTCCTTTGTAGTTGCTCGCTGGGCAAAAATATCTAAAATCAATTGACTGCGATCAATTATTTTTACATTTAAAACATCGTTCATATTACGTAATTGACTCGGAGATAGTTCATCATTAACGACAACGACTGAAATATCTTCAGCTTCAATCGTTTGCTTTACTTCTGTTAATTTTCCCTCACCGACATAAGTAACAGGATGTATTTTAGGCCGATTTTGTGTAATTGTTGCAACAACTTCACCACCAGCTGTAACAGATAATGATTCCATCTCTTCTACAGTTGACTCAAATTGTTCGTCTGTTTTATTAACTGTCTTTACTGCTAAAATACATACTTTCTCATAAGCCATTTAATTCATCCTTCCTTCTTTTTATTGTATATTAACTTAAAACAAAAAAACCATCTTTTATAGATGGCTCTTTCATTCATCTTTTGCATTTGGATCCATACGAGGCAACTCAATATTCTTTGATGGGGCAAATGTTGATATGGCATGCTTATATATCATCTGTTGATTACCTTCTGATTCTAGAAGTACAGTAAAATTATCAAAAGCTTTAACGACACCACGTAGTTGAAAACCATTTGTTAGAAAAACCGTTACAACCACACGCTCTTTTCTTAATTGATTTAAATAAAAGTCTTGCATATTCACTTGTTCCATCCTATGTCCTCCTTGATTTTTTCTCTCTATTTTATATGAAGACTCGTTAATAAGTCTTGATATATATGATCATATATCGATTGCATATTATCTTGATTGAGTTCATACCAATGGACTGGCATTTTGTTTTTAAACCATGTATATTGCCTTTTAGCAAAACGGCGCGAATTTTGTTTTAAATCATTTATTGCAGCTTCTAAAGAGAGGTCACCTTCAAGATATGGAATAAGCTCTTTATAACCAATTCCTCTCATTGCTTGGAGATCTTTTCCATACATATGATAAAGCCGATTCACTTCTTCTAATAGGCCTTGATTTACCATTCCATCAACTCTAGCATTGATTTGTTCGTATAAAGCCTTTCTTTCCATATGAAGCCCAATGATAAAGTGATTGTATAAAGCTTCTTTTTCGTCAGCGCCACCACGTTCAGACATTTTTACACCTGTTTCATAATAAGACTCTAATGCACGAATCACTCGCCGAAGATTGTTTGGGTGAATTTTATCAGCTTGTTCAGGATCTACCTCTTTTAGTTCGTCATATAAAGCTTCTTTCCCTTTTTCTTCTGCCTTTTCTTCTAACTGTCTTGTTAATTGTTCATTCCGCTTCGTTTCATTGAAATGATAATCATATAAAATAGCCTGAACATATAAGCCGCTTCCACCTACTAAGATTGGAATTTTCCCTTTAGCATGTATGTGCTTGATCGCTTGTCTAACAGCAGATTGGAACTGTGCAACAGAATATGATTGACTTGGTTCGATTAAATCAATCATCCAATGTTTAACACCCTCTGCTTCTTCCTCAGTTACCTTTCCTGTTCCGATATCCATGCCTTTATAAATTTGCATAGAATCACAACTGATAACATCTGTATTTAACTGTTTAGCAAGATGAATACCTAAGGCTGTTTTTCCTACAGCTGTTGGTCCTACAATTACGATAACATCTTCTTTCACATGTATTCCCCTAACTTTAAAATATATGCATCTTTTTAAAAATTAAATTACATTATTCGTTTAAACATTTTTTCAACTTCATAATTTGTAAATTGAATAATAACTGGTCTGCCATGTGGACATGTAAATGGATCTGTCGTTTGTCTTAAATCTTCTAACAAATGATTCATTTCATCTTCATTTAAATAATGATTAGCTTTAATCGATCGTTTACAAGACATTAATATGGCGACTTCTTCTCTTATCTTCTCAACATTTATTTCACCAGTTTGAATAATTTGTTCAACCATATCACGAATGATGTCTTCTTCCTCCCCTTGTGGGAACCAGTTTGGATAGGAACGAACAATAAATTGCTTATCACCAAAAGCTTCTAAATATAAGCCCACCGCTTCTAATAAATCTAAATGTTTTTCAATAAACATTTTTTCTTCATTTGTAAAATCAAAAGATAAAGGGATCAATAAACTTTGCAACTCGTTAATTGGTTTACCTAATTTGTCTTTAAACAGCTCATACTTAATTCGTTCTTGTGCAGCGTGTTGATCAATCATATAGAGACCATCTTCATTTTGAGCCAAAATATATGTGCCACGATATTGACCAATTGGATATAAGGTGGGTATTCGATTTTCACTTGCAATAATTGAATCGTCTTGATTGATTTGATCACTTGCTTTTTCATTGTCATAGTCTTCTTTTATCACTGGTTTATCTTTCGTTTTATATAAATCCATAAGCGCTTCTTTCGGTATATCTTGCCTGTGGAAAGTCCGTCCTGCACTTGATTGAACTTCTTTTACTTCTTTTTCAACTTGCTGAATAAGCTTCTCCTCATCCTTCTCAACCTGTTTTACATATTGATCAAAATCTAACTTATGCTGCTCAACTTGTTTTTTCGGTTGATTTGGATATTGGACAGATGGAATTAAAGTTTCTTGTCTAAATTGTTCTTTAATCATGTTTTCAACTAATTGAACTAATTCTTTTTCTTTACTAAATCGTACTTCTAACTTTGTTGGGTGAACGTTCACATCTACTAATATCGGATCTAATGTAATATGTAAAACAACGATTGGAAAACGATGGCGCGGCAACAAGGTCTCATAAGCTCGAATAATGCCATAATTTAAAGGCTGGTTTCGAATATATCTTCCATTTACAATCGTTGTCATATAGTGACGTGATGCTCTCGTTATTTCTGGCTTACCAATAAAACCTTTCACATGAAAATCATCTGTTTCAACTTCGACTGGGATCATTTCACGTGCTACTTTCATCCCGTAGATTTGGCTAATGACTTGCTGTATATTGTTTGATCCATTCGTGATAAACACTTTATTACCATTATGATAAACTTCAAAACGAATATGCGGATGTGCTAAAGCATATCGATTAATCAAGTCGGTGATGTGACTTAATTCAGTATGAATAGACTTCATATATTTTAAACGAGCCGGTGTGTTATAAAAAAGTTGCTGAACCGTTATTTCAGTTCCTTTGCGCGCATCACCAATCGATTCTTTTATTACTTTACCACCTTCAAGTTCAAGCTGTGTAGCGGCTTGGTCTCCTTGAGATGTTTTAATCGTTAGTTTACTAACAGATGCTATACTAGCTAGGGCTTCACCACGAAAACCTAAGGAACGAATGTGAAAGAGATCTTCATCATACATAATCTTACTTGTCGCATGACGTAAAAATGCTTTTTTAACATCTGCTTCACTTATTCCGTCGCCATCGTCTGTTATTTTTATCTCTGTTAATCCTGCTTCAACTAATTCTATTTTTATCGTTTTACTATGAGCATCAATACTGTTTTCTACTAATTCTTTAACAACAGAAGAAGGACGCTCAACGACCTCTCCTGCTGCGATTTTATTTGCTAATGAATCCGGAAGTTGGCGGATTGTCATATGACAGCCTCCTTATTTATTTATACGCTTTTGTAAATCGTATAAAGTGTTCATCGCTTCTAAAGGCGTTAATTCTAGTAAATTAATTTGCTCTAATGCTTCAATCACTTCATGCTTCTCACTTGGTTGAGCACTTTCTTTTACTTGTTCGTCTTCAATCGGGAAGAATGCCAATTGCTCTTTCGGTTCTTCTCTCACCACTTCTTGTGAACTCTTCCCTTCTAACTCAGCTAAAATAGATGAAGCTCGATTGATTAATCCGTTCGGTAAATGAGCCAATTTAGCGACATGTATACCATAACTTTCATTTGCTCGTCCTTCTTCTACTTTATGTAAAAAGACAATTTCATTTTCATATTCTTCTGCTCGTACATAGATGTTTTTTAAATGACTTAAAGAATCCTCTAAATCTGTTAACTCATGATAATGTGTAGAGAATAAAGTTTTTGCACCTATTTTATCATGAATATACTCAACAATTGCTTGGGCGAGTGCCATACCATCATATGTACTCGTTCCTCTACCAATTTCATCAAGCAAGATTAAACTTTGCTTGCTTGCGTGTGTAATAGCTTGGTTAGCCTCTAACATTTCAACCATAAAGGTACTTTGTCCTCTGACGAGGTCATCTGCAGCCCCAATCCGAGTAAATATTTGATCAACTACAGTTAACTTAGCTTGATCAGCCGGAACAAAACAACCAATTTGTGCCATAATTGTAATCAGGGCTAACTGTCTCATATAAGTACTTTTACCTGACATATTCGGTCCTGTAATAAGTAAGACAAACTTATCCTTGTCTAAATAAACATCATTGGGTACATAATTACCGTCTTTCATTACTTTTTCGATGACTGGGTGTCTTCCGTTTTTAATTTGTGTTGTCGTTTGATTAAATGTTGGACGGTAATAACCATTTGCTTCACTTACTGTAGCGAATGATTGTAAGACATCTACTTCACTAATTACTTTTGCTAATTGTTGAATGGTCTCGATAAAATCTTTAATTGATTCTCTTACTTCAATAAATAAATCGTATTCAAGTTCAACACTTTTTTCTTCCGCTTCTAAAATGAGCGATTCTTTTTCTTTTAATTCAGGTGTAATATAACGTTCCGCATTTGTTAAGGTTTGTTTACGATCATATCTATCTTCAGGAACTAAATGTTTATTAGCATGTGTCACTTCAATATAGTAGCCAAACACCCGATTAAAGCCTACTTTTAACGAACGGATTGACGTAAGCTCACGTTCTGTCTGCTCTAACTCTAAAATCCACTGCTTCCCGTTACGTGAAGCATCACGATATTCGTCTAACTGTTTATTAAAGCCTTCTTTAATAATATTTCCATCTTTAATCGATATAGGTGGTTCATCAATGATACTACGCTCGAGTAAATCGACGATTTCCTCCGGATATTTAATCGCTGCGTTTAATGCAGCTGTCTTTTTACATTTAATGCGGCTTAAGACCTCTTTTATGGTCGGCACCGATTGCAATGATTGTTTTAATTGAATGAGGTCCCGTGCGTTAGCATTTCCAAATGAAATACGGCCAACTAAACGTTCTAAATCATACACGTTCTTTAAAGCGTCTTGCAATTCACTACGTTCAATAAAAGCGTCATATAAAGATGCAACAACATCAAGCCGGTTATTGATTTCTTTTTTATGTAGGAGCGGCCTTTCCATCCATTTCTTTAATGTTCTTGCTCCCATTGCAGTCACTGTTTTATCGAGGACCCATAACAAGGAACCGAACTTCTCTTTTTTAATCATTGTTTCAGTTAATTCTAAGTTTCGTTTTGAGTATAAGTCTAAGGCCATATAGTTTTTTAACTCGATAAATTCTGGTTTTTGTAAATGGTCTAATGACCGTTTTTGCGTTTTATAAATATAATTTAATAATCTGCTAAATACTTCTAAACTTCTTTCTTCACTTAAGTCTTCATATAAATGGCGGAACTCTCCAATAAAGCCCACATCATCTTCAACAGATGTTACAAATTGCTGTTCATTGACGAGTTGCTGACCATAACGTTCTTCTAATAGTGAAGACATGACGACTTCTTTCACTTCATATTTTGCAAGTTGATGGATGACGAGTTCAAAGTCACCATCAATATGAATAATTTGTGATTCTCCAGTCGACAAATCATGAAATGCTAGCGTATAGTCAATTCCAAATTGTGATAAACAAGCAATATAATTACTTCTAGCATCTTCTAGCATAGAGGTTTCCATTACGGTTCCTGGTGTAACAAGTTGAACGACTTCACGTTTAACGACACCTTTTGCTGTCTTAGGATCTTCAACTTGCTCACAAATAGCAACCTTATATCCTCTATCAACTAAGGTTTTAATATATCCTTCTGCAGAGTGATGTGGTACACCACACATCGGAATGGGTTCATCTGCACTTGAATCTCTTTTTGTTAATGTAATTTCTAATTCTTGAGCAGCTTTAATAGCATCCTCAAAAAACATTTCATAAAAATCGCCTAATCTAAAAAATAAAAATGCATCTTTATATTGTGATTTAATACGCAAATATTGTTGCATCATTGGCGTTTGTTTTGACATGTCTATTCCTCCAACAACTTAAAGTCAGTTATCCTATATTATAACATAGTTACATCTATCATCGTATACGATACAATAGAGGTAATAGGTAATTTTTATACAATTGATGAAAAACAATATATAATTTATGATAAGACTTGAACTTGAGGTGAAAAAATGAAGTTAACATTTTTAGGGACTGGTGCTGGCATGCCTGCTAAAGAACGAAATGTGTCAGCGCTCGTCTTAGATTTATTACAAGAAATAAATGAAATGTGGTTGTTTGATTGTGGTGAAGCAACACAACATCAAATTTTATATACATCAATTAAACCCCGTAAAATCAATAAAGTGTTTATTAGTCATTTACATGGGGATCATATTTTCGGTTTACCTGGCTTTTTAAGTAGTCGTTCTTTTTTAGGTGGAGATAGTCCGCTCACAGTATACGGACCTAAGGGGATTAAGGACTTCATCAAGATCTCTTTACAAACATCTCACACACATATAAAGTATCCTTTATCCATTGTTGAGCTTGATGAGGGTGTTATTTATGAAGATGAGCATTTCATCGTTGAAGCTATGCATGTTGATCATAATGTTGAGTGTTTTGCATATAAAGTGATTGAAAAGGATAAATTAGGGGAATTACAAGTAAATAAGCTTCGTCAATTAGGTGTTAAACCAGGTCCTATTTATAAAGCAATTAAAGAAAATGCCCAAACGACCTTAGAAGATGGAAGCATCATTTATCGAGATGATGTGATTGGCCCTTCTAAAAAAGGGAAAGTGTTGGCTATTTTTGGGGACACACGTTATGACGACAGTCATATTAATTTTATTAAAGATAGTGATATTCTCGTACATGAAGCAACCTTTAATAAAGAAAGCCAAGAGCTTGCTTATGAGTACTATCATTCAACGACTGAGGAAGTTGCAAATTTAGCGAAACAAGCAAATGTAAAGACCTTAATCATTACACATATTTCATCTCGTTATCAGGATGAAGCGGCTCACAGCTTACTTGAAGAAGTAAGAGAGGTTTTTCCAAACAGTTATATAGCGAATGACTTTTATGAGTTCGATATTAAATAGGAGGGATGACATGGAGGAACTCGTTTTAAAACAAGAGCAATTTTTCTATACAGGTGAAACAAAATCATATGAATTTCGCATGAAACAGTTAAAGAAGTTAAGAGAAATGATTAGTGCTAATGAGTCAGCCATCTATCAGGCTCTTTATGAAGACTTAAATAAGTCTAAACACGAAGCATTAACAACTGAAATTGGTATTTTATATGGTGAAATTGATTTTGCTCTTAAACACTTAAAAACTTGGATGAAAGATGAGAATGTTCCTACGCCGTTAACACATAAAGGCACATCAAATTATATTCGGAAGGAACCTTATGGCGTTACTTTAATTATTGCACCTTGGAATTATCCGATTCAACTGGCAATTGCCCCTTTAATTGGTGCGATTGCAGCAGGAAACACGGTCGTTTTAAAACCATCTGAACTAACGCCTAATTGTTCAAACTTATTACATGACTTATTTACACAAACCTTCGATGAAAGACTCATCAAAGTGGTTGAAGGTGGTATTGAAGCGAGTCAACAATTATTAGCCCAAGCATTTGACTATATCTTTTTTACAGGCAGTACAGCGGTTGGAAAAGTTGTCATGCAAGCAGCAAGTAAACACTTAACGCCTGTCACCTTAGAGTTGGGTGGTAAAAGTCCAGCGATCATCGATCAAGATTGTCAGCTTACATACAGCGCTCGAAGGCTTGTATGGGGTAAATTAACAAATGCTGGTCAAACATGTGTAGCGCCCGACTATTTATTTGTCCATGAAGCGATTAAGGATAAATTTATTAAACAATTAAAGCGACAAATTCGCAAAATGTATCGTAAAGATACCTTAAATAATAAAGATTACGTTAAAATTGTTAATGAGTCTCACTTCCAGCGCTTACTTGGTTTAATTGATGAAGATAAAGTTGTTTATGGTGGTAATTATGATAAAGAAAATTTAAAAATTGAACCGACAATTTTAGATGGTGTATCCTGGGATGATGACGTCATGGAAGGCGAAATCTTTGGGCCAATCTTCCCTATTTTAACCTTTACAGATTTAAATGAGGTCATTACACATATTCGAAAGCATGATAAGCCATTAGCACTCTATTATTTCGGTGAAACGAAAAAGCGCGAGCAATATGTATTAGACAATACTATTTCAGGTGGTGTTTGTATAAACGATACGCTATATCATTTAGGTAATCCTTATTTACCATTTGGCGGGGTTGGACCGAGTGGAATTGGAGCTTATCACGGAAAATATAGTTTTGAAACATTTTCTCATAAACGAAGCGTCCTAAAGCAACCAACTACTTTCGACCTTCCCGTTCGTTATCCAAATAGTACTTTAGGAAAACAAGTTGCCAAACAAGTCTTTAAATAAATAATAATCCCTCTTTGAACCATCTGTTGAATGGCTTTAAAGAGGGATTATTGTTTGAAGTCATCAAGAAAGTCTTTTTGAAAACTTGTCCGTAACATTTTATCATCTTTTTTCTCTTCTTCTTGTTTAAGTGATTTAAATACATCGTCACCAAATTTTTTCGTTAACTTCTTTTTAGTTCGCTCTACTTTATATTTTTTCTCTTCTTCTTTGTAAGAAAAGAGACTTAATTGTTCTTTAATTGCATTGGAATCAATGACATCTTGCATGGTGACACCTAATAAACGGATTGGCTCTTCATTCCAATGCTCATCAAAAAGATTTATAATATGTTCATAAATGTCTGCTTTATCATTAGTATATCGATGGATCTTTTTACTGCGTGTTACTGTTTTTCGATCTTTGTATCGGATCATTAATTGGACATTTTGTGATTTTAAATCTCGTCTTAAAAGTCTTTCTTCTACACGATGTGTTAAGTGACGTAATATCTTTTCGATTTCCTGTCTATCTATTGTATCCTCAGCTAATGTCGTCGAATTACCGACACTTTTAATATCATTGACCGAGTTAGGATCTACCATTCGAGGGTCTACACCGTTAGCCCTATTTTGTAATCGTTCCCCATTAATACCTAATAAATGATTTAAAATATAAGTATCTGCTTTCGCTAAATCACCGATTGTGTTTATATCAACCTTGCGTAACTTTTCTGCCGTTTTTTCCCCTAGACCATACATCTTGTCAATTGGTAAAGGCCAAAGAACTCGAGGTAAATCACGAATTCTTAAAACAGTTATCCCTAAGGGCTTTTTCATATCTGAAGCTGTTTTTGCTAGAAATTTATTCGGTCCAATACCAATACTACAAGGAATCTTCAATTCATTTAAAATACGATTTTGCATCAATTGTGCTAATTGGATAGGGTGCATCGTATGATCAGTCACATCAATATATCCTTCATCGATTGAGACAGGTTCAACAAGAGGTGTCATCTCATATAATAGCGAAAAGATTTCTTTTGATTTATCACGATACTTTTCAAAGTTTGGACGCAAAATAATTAAGTTAGGGCATAACTTTCTTGCTTCCCAAACAGCCATCGTCGTTTTAACACCTTTTGCTCGTGCTTCATAACTACTCGTCACAACAATCCCTCGTCTTTCTTCGGGATTACCAGCAATGGCGACTGGTTTCCCTTTTAACTTCGGATTATGTGCCACTTCAACAGATGCATAAAAACAATTCATATCAATATGAAAGATAACTCTAGCTTTTTTCTTCATAGCTCTCTTCCTTTTCATGATGAAAAATATGAACCTTCTTTATTTAATTGTACTATGTTTATCAAGACTTGTGTAAGTTTATCAACTTCACTTATTAATATACGTTCATCTATCGTATGAATATGTTCAAAACCTACACCAATACTTGTAACATGTTTTTTATGAATGCCATGGAATATATTAGCGTCCGTTAAATGGACTGTATCGATTAAACGTGGTGTTACATCAATTTTCTCTACACTCGCTTTAAATAATTGAATTAATGGATCAGCTTCATCTATCTCGTATCCAAATGTTGATGGTCCAAATAAGTATTCACAGTCTAAATGATTCCGTTGGGCAAAATCATCGATATAGTAAAATAAGTCTTCATAATAATCTTCAATGCGTACATAATTATGCCCAAATAAACGGATGGTACAATCAATTTCTTGCTTGCCTTCAACAAAATTTGTCTCTACATGTTCAAACTGAATTTGTACGGATTTATCAATGATATGTCTTCGTAAATGCTTTAATAACTGAGTCATTTGTTTTGTAATCCGTTCATCTGTCATACTTTTTAAAATGAAGCGTAAAACAGAACTCGTATAGGCATTTTGAACAATTGTTCCGACCTGGCCAGTATGATCAACAACATATCCATGATTAGCTTTAATCTGTTTTAAAGATGAAGCGCCAAGCCCACCTTGTTCTTCACAAACCGTAAAAACAAATTCAATTGGTCCATGATCTATCTTTCCTTCTTTTAATAGGGTAATCATCTCTAAGAAAATCGCAATGGTCATTTTAGGATCGGCTGCTAATATTGTTTGACTGGTTGATGTAATATATTCATCCCCTACTTCTACTCGAATAGCTTGGTCATGCTCTACCGTATCGAGATGTGTCGCAAAAAATAAAGGTGGCATGTCATCAACTGTTCCTTGAATCCTACTAATTATATTATAGCCATTACTGAGATATGACTTAACAGGGTATGTCTCTATACAAGAACCTAACTGAGTTAATTTTTCACTTAGAAAATGACTCATTTGCTTTTCATTTCCTGTGATCGATTCGATTTTAACGAGTTCTTTAAAAGTTGCAATGATATTGTCTACACTATATTTCATATAACCGTTCCTTTTATAAGTAAAATACTTGTACTTCCATTTTATTTACGATACTATTTATACAAAGAAGTCGTGAAGGAGGAGCCTACATGTCTAATAAAGAAAGCAAAAATAACGAACACCGTCCTAAACGTAAGTTATCAAAACGTGATCGTCGTATGCGACTATTCGTCTTCATTATGATTTTCGCTATGTTATTATCAACTGTTACAGCTGGTGCAGCTGGTTTAATGTTGTAAAAAGTCAGGTGAAATGTGTGATTGTCTTCAATCTCACATTTATACCTGGCTTTTTCTTCGTAAACCTCTACGCTTTTTTTCAGGTGCTCGATAGCGATGTTTCAACATTAAGTATTCTTCGATTAAATAAAGTAATTGAAATATACTCGATCTCGCCTCAAATTCTTCCTGTGTTTCCGGTAACTTATCGTCAAATAATTCTCTCACTTCATCTAATTTTTGAATATAAATCATAGCTGTATCTCCTGGATGCACTGCTTTTGATAAAGACTCAAAGAACTCAGCTGTTTTCTCTGAAATAGCATCTCGCTTTGGTAAACGTGTAACGACGGGCAGCATTTGCTTTAATAATTCAAATTGCTTTTGTCTCATTGAAAAATACACTTCATAAGATAATTTCTCTTTAAATAAATTATTTTCTCTATCACGTTCAACAAGCGCATTCGCTTCGTCTAAGATGTTCTCAACTTCTTGAATTTCTCTTCCATCCCAGTCTAAATGATCCTCTTTCAAGTACAAGGATATTTCATGTAAAATGATTTGAAAATGATCTTCTAAATCTTTTTGAAATTTATTCAATGGTTTAGATAAATCTGGCATATACAAATTAACGATAAGACCTATTCCAACCCCAATAAAAGTTAAAAAGAATTGCTCTTGTATAAAACTAAGATTGATTTTTCCAAATGAAAATAAGTTTAACATGATGACTGTACTTGTCATGATAGCTTGTTCAATTTTCAAAGCAACTGAAATGGTAATAAAAATCATTAAACAAACACTTAAGACGACAAAGTTATAGCCTAATAATTCAAATAAAACAATTGATAAAATGATAACGATTATCGAGCCTATGATTCGATAACCAGCACTTTCAACCGACTGTTTTCGAGATGGTTGAATACATAGCATCGTAAATATACCGGCAGAAACGACATTCGTAACACCAAGTAATGAAGCAACAAAAATTGCTATTGGTGTAGCAACTGCTGTTTTTAATGTACGATATCCTATTTTCATCTTGTAGACTCCTCATCTAACAGTAAATTAAATAAAAAAATGAGGCTTATGTTCAACAATAGAGACAAAAGCCAATTTAAATGCTTATGTTACTTCTATGTTCCCATCATGCCTCAACTTTTCTTATTTCTTAAATTTCTTCACAATATTCATCGAATATTTCTTGCAGACGATTGATTACTGCAATTGGTGTGTTCCCTTCAATATCATGACGTTCAATCATCGTTACGATTTTTCCATCTTTTAAAAATCCAAATGATGGTGATGAAGGTGGATACCCTTCAAAATAAGAACGTACTTGATCAGTTGCCTCTCGATCTTGTCCTGCAAAAACAGTAACTAAATTATCTGGACGCTTATCATAATGAATAGCATTTGTAGCTGCAGGGCGAGCAATACCACCAGCACATCCACATACTGAATTAATCATGACTAAAGTTGTCCCTTCACGTGATAAAATATCATCCGCTTCTTCAGGTGTACGTACTTCCTCATACCCTGCTTCTACCATGTCTTCACGTGCAACACGTACAACATCTTTAATAAAATCATCGTAGTTCATCTATTTCAACACTCCTTGTATGAAAGTTTCTTAACTAGGTTAATTTTAGCAATAAATAGATGGAGATTCAATCTTTTAATCTTTTATATATTTGTCGTGTTTTCATTAATGTTTTCTAATAATGATTTGACTCTTTGCATAAATCGACCACAAACTAAGCCATCAAGTATACGATGATCTAAAGATAATGATAAATTGACAATATCTCGGGCAGCAAACATGTCATTAATGATAACTGGACGTTTTACGATTGATTCAACTTGTAAAATGGCTGCTTGTGGATGATTGATAATCCCCATTGAAGAAACTGAACCAAAGGTACCGGTATTATTAACCGTAAATGTTCCACCTTCCATATCACTTACAGTTAATTTGCCATTACGTGCTTTATGAGCTAGCTCATTAATTTCTCTTGCTATCCCTTTAATGCTTTTTTCATCAGCATGTTTTATCACGGGAACAAATAATTGATCTTCAGATGCAACGGCTATCGAAATATTGACATCTTTATGTTGAACAATTTGATGACCTTGCCATGTACTGTTCAACTGCGGAAATTCTTTTAAAGCTTTTGCAACGACACTTACAAAAAAAGCAAAGTAAGTAAGGTTGTAGCCTTCTCTTTGTTTAAAGGATTCTTTTATTTGGTTACGATATGAAACTAAATCCGTTACATCAACTTCTACAGTCATCCATGCATGGGGGATTTCCGTTTTACTTCGAACCATATTATCTGCAATAGCTTTTCTTACACCACTCACCGGAATAACCGTGTCTTCTTTTGAGTGATGGACAGCTTGACTCACTTGAGGAGCTGATGTTTCTGTTTCTTGTTCTTTTTTCTCGCTTGGTAGACCTTCTTTTATGAGCAAATTGATATCTTTTCGAGTAATTCGCCCGCCACGTCCTGTACCTTTAATTGTTTGTAAATCAATATGATGTTCCTGAGCTAAACGTAAGACAGCTGGAGAATAACGTTGTTTCATTGATTGATCTATTTCTTCAACAACATTTTCCTCTTCTTTCTTTTCATTACTGATGCCATCTGCCTTGTCATTTGCTTCCACTTCATCGCTTGCCTCAGTTTCCATATATGCAATTAAGCTATCTACTTCAACTGTTTCTCCTTCTGCAGCTATGATTTCCGTTATTACACCTGAGAAACTAGCAGGAATTTCAGCATTGACTTTATCTGTCATTACCTCTGCTAAAGGATCATATTTATTTACTTGATCGCCCTCTTTAACGAGCCAAGTCGTAATCGTTCCTTCTGTCACACTTTCACCTAGCTTAGGCATATTAATCGCTTCTTTTGCCAACAATCTCACTCCTTTGTCTTTACTTCCTATTCGATCATTAAAATTCAGCTAAATCTTGAATAGCTTGCTTTATTTTCGCTTCATCAACGATGAATTCTTTTTCTAAAGTCGGTGCATAAGGCATAGCAGGAACATCTGGTCCAGCTAATCTTTGGATAGGAGCATCTAAATCAAATAAACAATGTTCTGCTATAATAGCAGAGACTTCACTCATGACACTGCCTTCTTTATTATCTTCCGTAATTAATAGAACTTTTCCTGTCTTTTTAGCCGCTTCGATAATTGAATCTTTATCTAAAGGATATATTGTTCGCAAGTCTAAAATATGGGTGCTAATTCCTTCTTGATCTGCAAGTTTTTCTGCTGCTTGTTTAGCAAAATGCACACAAAGTCCATAAGTAATAACAGTGACATCTTCACCTTCTCGCTTTACTCCTGCCTTACCTATCGGCACGATGTAATCTTCTTCAGGGAGATCTGCTTTTAATAGTCTATAAGCACGTTTATGTTCAAAGTATAATACAGGATCCTCATCACGAATAGCTGCTTTTAATAAACCTTTTGCATCATAAGGATCTGATGGGATAACAATTTTCAAGCCTGGTTGACTAGCGAATAAGGCTTCAATCGATTGAGAATGATATAAGGCCCCAGCAATTCCGCCACCAAAAGGCGCTCGAATTGTAATGGGACAATGCCAATCATTATTAGAGCGATATCTAATTTTTGCTGCCTCAGAGACAATTTGATTGACCGCAGGTAAAATAAAATCCGCAAATTGCATTTCAGCAATTGGTCTTAGTCCATACATAGCCGCACCAATTCCTACTCCGGCTATTGCTGATTCAGCTAGAGGTGTATCAATCACACGCTCCTTACCAAATTCATCATACAACCCTTCTGTTGCTCTAAAGACACCACCTTTTCGCCCAACATCTTCTCCTAGTACAAATACATTTTCATCACGTTGCATTTCTTCATACATGGCATCTCTAATCGCTTGTATATATGTTTTTTGCATCTCTTATTCACCCTCCTCTGCTGCATATACATAATCATGAATCGTACTTGGATCAGGATATGGTGCCTTTTCCGCATATTCTGTTGCCTCATTAATATCAGTTTTTATTTGACTGTCAATCTCATCATATATTTCATCTGTTAAAACACTAACTTCTTTTAAATATGACTCAAATAATAATAAACAGTCATTTTCTTTAGCATGTTTTAACTCTTCCTCTGTACGGTATTGTTTTTCATTGTCGTCACTTGAATGGGCCATTAAACGTGTCGTAACTGCTTCAATCAATGATGGCCCTTCACCATTTAAAGCCCGGTTATGTGCTTCTTTTACCGCTTCATAACACGCTAATGGGTCATTTCCATCAACTCTAACACCTTCCATGCCGTATGACTCTGCACGTACTGCTATTGTTTCACTCGCTATTTGTTCTTCTATTGGTACAGATATAGCTAACTCATTATTTTCAACAAAAGTAATGACTGGTAACTGGTGAACACCCGCAAAGTTCAAGGCTTCATGAAAATCTCCTTGGTTAGTTGAGCCATCCCCTAAAGATGTAAACGTTACAAAATCTTTCCCTTTCATTTTAGCACTTAAGGCAAAGCCGACAGCATGTGGAACTTGTGTTGTAACGGGTGATGAACCGGTAATGATACGTCTTTCTTTACTACCGAAATGGCTTGGCATTTGTCTTCCACCAGAACTTGGATCTTCAGCTTTAGCAAAGGCAGATAACATAATTTCTTGCGTTGTCATCCCAAAGTGTAAGACTACGCCTAAATCCCGATAATAAGGTGCTATATAATCCTTTTCTCGATTTAAGGCAAAAGCTGCACCAATTTGAGCACCTTCTTGCCCTTGACACGAAACAACAAATGGAATTTTCCCCGCACGATTTAAGAGCCACATACGTTCGTCAATTTTCCGTGCTAACTTCATTGTTTTATACATATTAATGACGTCTTCGTCTGTTAAGCCTAATTTTTCATGACGATTTAATTCACTCATGAACTTACCTCCTATAAATTATAAATGGATTGGTTTGTTTTTACTTGCTAATACGGCTTCAGAAAAAACTTCTGATAAGCTTGGATGGGCGTGAATTGTTTGTGTCAGTTCCCAACCTGATGCATCGAGTAATTTAGCTAAACTCGCTTCTCCGATTAAATCTGTTGCATTTTCACCGACAAGATGAATACCGAGTAAATCATCTGTCTCCTTATCAATAATTACTTTACAAAATCCATTTGTATCACCATTGACATGGGATTTACCTATTGCTTGGTATGGAAATTTTGATGTTACATACTGATAACCTGCTTTTTTAACTTCTGCTTCAGTTAATCCTATTTTACTTATTTCAGGATAACTATAAACACAAGTAGGAACATGTTCTTCCAATAAAACATTTGGATTTTCTTCATTCATATGTTCAACAGCAATAATTGCCTCTTTACTCGCAACGTGAGCAAGCTGCATACCACCAATACAATCCCCAATCGCATATATATGACTTTCTTCAGTTTGATAATATTCGTTTGTTTTAATGCCATGCTGGTCATATTCAATAGATGTATTACTTAAGCCAATTTGTTCGATATTTGGTGATCTCCCGATTGAAACGAGCATTTTTTCCGCGCTTAAATCAATGGTCTCTTCATTTTGTACCATTGTCATCGTCACTTCATCATCAACATCAATATCACCTTCACTTAAATCAACATTCGTATAAAAGCTAACACCACGTTTTTCTAATTGTTTTTTAACATATACTTGTACATCTCTATCTTCAGTTGGTAAAATCGATTGACTTCCTTCTACAACAGTTACTTTAACATCTAAATCAGTTAATAGTGATGCCCATTCAATACCAATAACACCACCACCAACGATAATGATTGACTCTGGAAGTTCGGTTAACTGCAATATGTGATCTGAATGAATAATTTTTTCCCCATCGAAAGGAAGACCTTTCAAAGCCTTTGGCGATGAACCTGTTGAAATTAATAACTGTTTCGGGTTTAACATTAAATTATCCGCTTCATCATGAAGTTTAACCGAAACTGTACCAGGAATAGGTGAAAAAATACTAGCTGCCAGTACTGCACCTTCACCTTCATAAACATCAATTTTATTTTTTTTCATAAGTGCCTGAATACCTTGATGTAATGTATTGACATTTTCCTCTTTTCTTTCCTGCATTTGAGTAAAATCAAAGGAAAGATCAGATACTTGTACACCAAATTGATCCACATGTTTGACTTGTCGATACATCTCGGCAGACTTTAATAATGCTTTTGACGGGATACACCCTTTATGTAAGCATGTGCCACCTAGTTTTTCTTTTTCGACGATTGCAACAGTCATACCAAGTTGAGCAGCACGAATGGCACCAACATAACCACCTGTCCCACCACCTAGAACGACTAAATCATATTCTTTTACCAAAACTAATCCTCCTCTAATGGACCTTTATATTCTTTCGGCTTTTCTTCTTTACGCAATATGCGTAAGACGCCCTCATTTAATGCAAATAAATCATACTCTCCTGGATAGACGTATATGTCTGCAATCCAATTAACTTGTTCCATAATAACTTTTGATAAAAATTGACTGTAGGCAAGTGGTCCGGTTAAAACAATACCGTCTACTTTTCCAGTTAAGACAGCAGCCATTGCACTTATTTCTTTTGCAATTTGATAGGCCATTGCCGAATAAATATGTTGTGCAATCGAATCATGTTCTTTAATTCTATTTTCAATTTCATATAAATCCTCTGTATGTAAGTAAGCTTTCAAACCGCCACCATAAGTGATTTCTTTCACTAAATCATCCTGTGTAAAAACCCCAGAATAAGCTAAGTTAATTAAGCCTTCAGCCGGAATCGTTCCTGCTCGTTCTATTGAAAAAGGACCATCTCCATGAAGGCCATTATTGACATCGATTACTTTTCCTTTTTTATGTGCGCCTATCGTAATGCCAAAGCCTAAATGAGCGACAATCAAATGAACATCTTCATAACTTTTCTCCATCTCTAATGCAGCTTTCCGGGCGACATATTTATGGTTTAAAGCATGAAAAATACTCTTTCTTTCAATTCCTGGTAAGCCGGTCACTTTAGCTATATTCGATAATTCATTAACGACAGGAGGATCGACAATATAAGCATTAATATTAAGTTGACTTGCAATTTTATGAGCAATTATTGCACCTAGATTGGATGCATGGATTCCATTATATTGCTCAATCAGATCATCTAACATATAATCATTTACTTTGTATGTTCCACCTTCAATCGGCCTTAATAAGCCACCGTCTGCACAAACGGCATCAATATAGGATATATTGATCCCTGATTCATTTAGTGCTTGTAAAATGATTAACGTACGTTCAGCTGCTTCATCTAAAATATGAAGCAGCTGACGTTCTGATGATTGATGGTGAGTTAATGTTTCTTTAAATACACATACATCATTCTGAAATAATGCAATGATTGTTGATTTCGTTTTTGGTTTTATAATTAATGTACGAAATCGTTTACTCACATGAACATCCCCCACTCACATTATTTCCCTAAATATTGACCACCTAAAGTTTTTATTGAAGCGATCCGTTTTTCAGCCATTCGATCTGCTGCAAGATAAGTCGGGATCTTTTCCTCTTTTGCAATTTCAAAGACAGCTAATAAATTATCATAAATTTGTTTTACTTTATTGATAGCACGATCACGGTTATAGCCAGCTAATTCTTCAGCAACATTAATGACGCCACCTGAATTAATGACATAGTCTGGTGTATATAATATGTCTTTTTCATGGAGGAGGTCACCATGTCTATTTTCTAATAACTGGTTATTAGCACTTCCTGCAATAATTTGAGCTTTGAGTTGACCAATCGTCTGGTCGTTTAAAATTCCACCTAAAGCACATGGAGAAAAGATGTCACAATCAACTGAATAAATATCATCAGGTTTGACAGATTTTGCTTGAAAGTCATCAACTGCTCTTTGTACGGCTGCTTCATTAATGTCAGTAACTATTAGTTGTGCCCCTTCTTCATGAAGGTGTTTACATAAATGATAAGCTACTTGGCCAACACCTTGTACAGCAATTTTTTTATCTTTCAAACTTTCCGATCCAAATTTTTCTTTAGCTGCTGCTTTCATTCCATAATAAATACCTAATGATGTTACAGGTGAAGGGTCACCAACACCCCCATCAGATGTTCCGGTAACATGTTCTGTTTCCATATGAATATAATCCATATCTTGCTCAATCGTACCAACATCTTCTGCCGTTATATAACGACCATTTAGACCCTCAACATAACGGCCAAATGTTCTAAATAATGCTTCAGATCTAATGCTTGTAGCATCTCCAATGATGACTGCTTTTCCGCCACCTAAATTCAATCCTGCTGCTGCATTTTTATAAGTCATTCCTTTAGCAAGTCTTAATACATCTTCTAATGCTTCTTCATCAGATTCATAATTCCATATACGTGTCCCACCTAAAGCTGGGCCAAGCGTTGTATCGTGGATGGCAATAATTGCTTTTAAACCTGATGCCTTATCATAACAGTAAACAACTTGTTCAAAATCATCTTGTTCTAATTTCTGAAAAATGGTCATTTAAATTACAACTCCTTTTGATTTTTATATATCTAATTCATACTTATCAATTTTGTAGTACAAATTACGTAACGATATATTTAATTCTTTTGCTGTCTTTGATTTATTATATTTATTACTTTTATAGACCTTGCCAATATACTGCTTTTCAAATGAATCGACTGCTTCTTGTAAAGTAGTATAGTTGTCTTCATCAGTCTCCTGCTTCTTTTGATCAGATAAAAGGGATAAATGCTTTAATTCAATGATCGATTCTTCTTGATTCATAAAAATAATTGCTCGATCAATGACATTTTCTAATTCCCTTACATTCCCTGGCCAACTGTAACCTTTCAATTCATTTAAAGCTGCAGAAGAAATTGTCTTTACCTGACGACCATATAATTCGTTTTTTTCATTTATAATCAGTTCGACTAACTCAGGTAAATCTTCAATCCTTTCCTGTAAGGACGGTATTTTAATTGGAAGTTGATGGAGTAAAGTATATAATTTCTGGTCGAATAATCCATTTACTTTAAGTTGATCAATATTTTTATGAGATGCTGCAATTATTTTCACATCTATTGGAATAAAATCTTGACCCCCTTCACGAACAACTTCTTTCTTCTTAATGACATCAGCCAATTGTTTTTGAACGTGTAAAGGTAAACTAGCAATTTCATCTAAGAAAACGGTACCCTCATTCGCTTCTTCAAAAACACCTTTTTCTATGACTGTATGCTTATTCCCCATTGACTTTTCTTCATATCCAAACAATTGACTCTCTATAATCGAATGGGAGATGGTCGAACAATTCACACGGATAAATTTGTTATATTTACGGTCGCTCTCATTATGAATGGCATGGGCAAACAATTCTTTTCCAACGCCTGTATCTCCTTTTAACATAACAGGGACATTTGTCATAGCACCTATTTTTGCTTGCTGAACAGCGAGTTCAATTTCTTGCGATTGACCAATAACATCCTTAAATGTATATGTAGATTCTAAGTTTCGAATCATTTGCCTTGCCTTCTTTAATTCATTAGATAATTTCTTCATTTCCGAAATATCTTGGATGACAGCAATACTACCTTGAATTTTACCATCTACAATAATTGGTGTTGCATTTACAAGAACATCTTTTTCATATTTTCCTACCTTCATAGATGCACCATGAATGGACCTTCTTTTATTTAAAACTTCTAAATGAATACTTTTACCTTCTCTTATATCAATTGTTGCTGGTTTTCCTATGACATCATCTGGATTTAAACCCGTTAATTTTGTATAAGCGGAATTAAATAAAAGTCCCTTACCGTTTTCATCTACAACACTAATGGCTTCTCCTGAAGCATGAATAATCGCATCTAACATTTTTTGAAGTTGTTTTAAATTTGTACTATCCTCTGCTAATTGAATAACTTCCTCTTGCGCTTTAAAAATAGCAAAAGCACCGATTAAATGATTATTAGAATCAAATAGTGGAATGCGTGTCGTTACGATTGTTTGATTATCTGTTAAATGAAATAATTCATTTTCTTCTTTTTGCTGGGTTTGTAATATATAAGGTAGCCGAGAGTGTGGCAAAACAGTTCTTATTTTTTCATATATTACATCCGCTTTCACACGATTTAAGAACTGTAAGGCTGCTTGATTAATAAACTGAATCCTTTCATTTGCGTCAATTACGATGATGCCATCCCGTATACTATTTAACATAGTCTTTACATTTTCAAACTCATTCATTTCCTTCAAAGAAAATAAAAATTGAGATGAAATAACTTCATCCATTAATTCCAAGGTTTCTTCGTAAAAAAATTGAGATGACTTAGCATACTTGAGCAGTTCTTTCTCAAGCTCTTCATTTTTTTCAGTGAAAAATATATATTCAAATTGCAATCCTTTACAATCTTCTACTTGCTTAAATGATTTAATTTTATATTTTGCAAGAGCTTGTAACATCTCTTCATTTTGTCTTTGTTGAAGGACAAATACATTCAAGTTAGGGCTTTTAGCGATAAATTCAATGATTCTAACAGCTAAATGATTATCTCCAACTAATAATATATGATTCATCTCTAACACCTACCTTGAAATAATTTGCATACCTTTATCATTAATCATAAATTATTATGCAAAAATTAGCAAGAATTGAATTGCCTTTCTTAACTTATATTTCAATTATGAAAATACTTTGATATAATACTATTATTGAAAGAAAAAAGAGGTTATGTCATGGGACGATTATTAGCATTAATTGTTATTGTAACACCAGGAATTATTGGCGCGATCGGGATCAAATTAATGCGTGATGCCTTATTTTATGAAGTTTATTCATTTTTATTTAACGCCGGTATTCAATTTATTGTAGGGTTAATCATGTTTATATTTGGCTTAGTTTTTATTGGTGGATTTATTTTCCATCGTGATAGAAAGCGTCAATTAATCAATAACTATAAAGAAAATAATAAAGAGGAATAAGGGAGAGTATTAGATGAAAGTAGCAAAGTTTGGTGGAAGTTCTTTAGCAGATGAAAATCAATTTAAAAAAGTATCGGAAATTATTAAGGATGATCCTAATCGAAAGTTCATCGTTGTATCTGCACCAGGTAAAAGACATGAGCATGACTTTAAAATAACTGATTTACTCATTCAACTAGGTGATGCTTATATTCACAAACATAAATATAAGTCATATTATATTACGATTGTAGATCGTTTTAGTAAAATCGTTGAACGATTAGGTTTAGACCAATCAATTGTTGAGGAAATTGAACAAAAAATTCAAGCAACGATGACAATTGATTTACCATATGAAGATAAAATTAACAATTTTAAAGCAATCGGTGAAGATAGTTCAGCTAAAATTTTAAGTGCTTATCTTAACCATATTGGAATAAATGCAGCATATGTTAATCCTAAAGATGCAGGAATTATCGTTGAAAAGCATGAGTCAGGTGCACAAATTTTAGAAGATAGTTTCGAGATCATCCACCAATTACGTGAACGGGAAGAAACATTAATCATTCCTGGATTTTTCGGTTATACAAAAAATGATGAGCTCGCAACCTTCCCTAGAGGGGGTTCAGATATTACCGGATCGATTATTGCTGCAGGAGTTCAAGCTGATTTATATGAAAACTTTACTGATGTAGATTCAGTCTTCGCTGTTAATCCAACGATCGTAGAAAACCCGGTAGATATAAAGTCTTTAACCTACCGTGAAATGCGTGAGTTAGCTTATTCAGGGTTTTCTGTCTTTCATGACGAAGCATTAATCCCTGCCATTAAAGCAAATATTCCGGTTTGTATTAAAAATACTAACAATCCAACTGCTCCAGGTACGATGGTAACGAACGAGAAAAAACCTAGCGAATCTTGTGTCGTTGGAATTGCGAGTGATAGTGGATTTACAAGTGTTTATGTCAGTAAATTTTTAATGAATAGAGAAATTGGTTTTGGACGCAAATTATTACAAATCCTAGAAGAAGAACATATCTCTTATGAACATACACCTTCAGGGATCGATGATATAACGATTGTTATCCGTAATGATCAGTTAGAAAATGGTAAACTAGACAGTGTTGTTGAACGAATTGATACTGAACTCCAACCTGATGATATTGTTGTCGACCGAAACTTAGCGCTTGTTATGGTTGTCGGTGAAGGGATGAAAGAAACGATTGGTATTACACAAAAAGCATCAACTGCTTTAGGAGAAGCAAAAGTGAATATTGAGATGATCAACCAAGGCTCATCAGAAGTGTCACTTTTATTTGGTATTAAGTCGAATGACTTACACCGTGCTATTAAATCATTATATCGTGCCTTCTTTGATTAAAGATCAATAAAATCCCGTGCCATCATTAAAATGGCACGGGATTTCTTATATAATAATTTCCTCTTTATATTGAAGTCTTAAGGTGTCTGCAATCATTGCGATAAATTCGGAGTTTGTTGGTTTAGCCTTCGAAATATGAATCGTATAACCAAAAAGATCATTAATAGAGTCGATATTGCCTCTATTCCAAGCTACTTCAATGGCATGTCTAATCGCTCGTTCAACACGTGATGCCGTCGTATTGAATTTTTTAGCAATGTCAGGATACAGTATTTTTGTGATGGCTCCTAATAGTTCAATATCATTATAAACCATTGTAATTGCTTCTCTTAAATATAAATAACCTTTAATGTGAGCCGGAACACCAATATCGTGCATAATATCTGTAATAGCACTTTCTAAGTCAATTTCCTCTTTTTCTTCTTTTATGCGAAATGATGAATCTTCAATTAAATCTCTCCCCCCTGTAACTTCTTCAATTTTTTCTACTAAGTATGTTAAATCAAACGGTTTCAAAATAAAGTAAGAAACACCTAACTCAACTGCTTTACGCATGACATCTTCCTGGCCAAAAGCGGTTAACATAATTATTTTCATCTGACTATATAAATGGTGTTCCCGAATATATTGTAATACACTCAATCCATCCATATGAGGCATAATAATATCTAACAATAAAACATCTGGTTCATGATCTTCTAACATCGTTAAACAATCTTTTCCATTATACGAAATATCTAAAATTTCGATTTGTTTTTGTTCACTTAAAAATTCTTTCATAATATGTACTAATTCTCTGTTGTCATCTACAATACTTACTGTAATTTTATCCACTATTAATCCTCCTAAATGATAAGTACTCTTTCAACTAATTCGACATCTTATCATTTAACCCTTTAAATAATTCCATTATTTAGTAAATGTAATCTAATTGTAATAAAAAAATGAGTGGCTTTCGCCACCCAATTTTAACTCGCTCGCTCTAAATCTGCCTTATTTGTATCCGCTCTTAATTGGTCTAACATTGACTCAATGTGTACACCGTAACCTTTTTTAGGGTCATTGACAAAGACATGGGTTACCGCCCCAATTATTTTTCCATCTTGGATGATTGGACTGCCGCTCATCCCTTGGACAATGCCATCGGTTTCTTTTAATAATCGTTCATCAACAATTTTAATAATCATTCCTTTCGTCACATTTTTATAATCAACTTTATTTTGTTCAATTAAAACGTCAAAACGTTCTATTTTTTCACCGTTAATAACAGTTAAAATTTCAGCTTCACCTAATTTTATTTCATTTGCTTTAGCAATTGGCATTTTTTCTCTTTCCTTTAAAATGGACTGTTCAGTAATACTGCCAAATATACCGAATGTATTATTTAGTGTTACTGTTCCTAAAGCATCCTCTTCAAATAATATAGAGGCTTGTTTTTCCCCGGGGTATCCTTTTCTTCCTGCTTGAATCTTATTTACTTTAGACAAGTATAAGATTCCATGATTTAAGTGGATCGGTTTATTCGTGTCATGATCTGTTATGACATGCCCTAATGCGCCGTATTGTAAACTATTCGGTTCAATAAAGGTCAAAGTCCCTATCCCAGTTACTTTATCTTTAATATAAAGGCCTAAAGGATATTTAATCGAATGATCAACTTCTAATTTCTTTGTGATTTCATTTCCATTTCTTAATATGGATATGGTAATATCTGTTGATTTTGATTCTTTTATTAACTTATCCAAATCTTCAAGCGACTCGACTGCTTGCTTATTTATATGGGTAATGATATCACCGATTTTTATACCGGCTTCTTTTCCTGGTGAATAATTATTTTCTTTTGCATCTTTTTGATCATGAAAGCCAACAATAATAAGACCTTTACTTTTTAATTCCATACCAATTGAATCACCACCGACAATCAATTCATCAATTGATTCTGCCTTCACATTTTTTATCGTCTGAAGCTCTTTATGGTTGGCAATATGAAATGAGTCGTGATCACCTTGAGCGATTAAAACCGTTGAAGAGGGCATAACTTCTGTTTGGTCAATCACTTGTTGAATGATTGGCGATTGATAAAAAATCATAAAACTAATTACGATAAATAATCCAATCCCATATTTAAAATAACTTTTCCACAATTTTGTATCACTCTCCTTTCATTTGTTGTATGTTTAACTTCTCCATATAAAGCTTTTTTTAAACGAGTGAATGATACGAAAACTTGTTTATCTTTTCCTATTAAAAAAACAGCAAAGCTTCTCGCTTTGCTGTTACACACTTTCTTTATATGATTTTGTTAAGTCGAGTAATTGAACAGCATGTTGTACTGCTGTTTCTGTTAACTCTGCTCCAGTAATCATTTTAGCAATTTCTTTCGTTTTTTCTTCTGTAGATAAAAATGTAATCTCGGTTGATGTTCGATTATTTTTAACTGATTTTTCAATTAAGACATGTTGATCTGACATAGCTGCAACTTGGGCTAAATGTGTAATACATAAAACTTGTGCATCTTTAGTGATTTCATACATTTTTTCTGCTATGGATTGTGCAACACGCCCACTAACACCTGTGTCTATTTCGTCAAAGATAACCGTGCTAATTTCATCGTGTTTTGCAAATATTTTCTTCAGTGCCAACATAATTCTGGATATTTCTCCACCTGATGCAATTTTATGAAGCGGCTTGACCGGTTCACCTTTATTGGTCGCTAATAAAAATTGGACGTCATCGATTCCGCTCTCATAAAAGCTATCTGATAGTTGTTCGATGCCAACATCAAATAATGTATGTTCTAAGTAAAGATCTTTTAACTCTTTCTCTATATCTTTACATAAGCCTTTTGCTGTTTTTACACGAGCCTTATGTAGCTTGACCCCTTCATTTAAAACTTCTTGCTTTAGTTTCGCTATTTTCTCAATGAGCTGATCATGATGTGCCTCATGATTTTCTAATTTCTCAATTTCGATATTTATTTTTTCATGATAAGCAATTATATCATTTACCGTTTGTCCATACTTACGCTTCAAAAATGAAATCGTATTTAAGCGGCTTTCGATATCATTGAGTCGATTTTCATCATAGAAAAGGCCTTCTTGATAATTTCGAATATCAAATGTCACTTCTTCTAAAGTGTAGTATATATTCATGAGTTCTTCTGCTTTTTTGGCTAAGGGCGTTTGGGCAATTTTATCATTTTGTAAGGCTTTCGCAGCCACATCTACCCATTCAAGAGCTTTTCCATCACCATACAAACCTTCATAAGCAGTTACTAAAGCATCATGAATACTTGCATAATTTTGTAATTCATTTCTTTCTTGTTCTAAATAATCATCTTCACTTTCTAATAATTCAGCTGCAGAGATTTCGTCAGCTTGGAATTTTAATAAATCAAGTCGATGTGCTAGTTGTTGTTCACTTTCATTTAAATCATCGTATTCTTTTTTATACTTTATATATTCTCGATATTTTTCTCCATATGTCGATTTCAATTGTTCGATCTCTTTCCCACCATAAGCATCAAGTAAGTGAAGATGTGATTGCTTATCCATCAGATGGACATGATCATGTTGACTATGTACGTTTAATAAGGACATACCAAAATTTCTTAAAACATGTAAAGGAACAATTTTCCCATTTATCCGGCATATGCTTTTTCCCTTACTAGTAATTGTACGCTCCATAATGAACAATTCATTGGGATCATAATCGATTCCGTGTTCCTCACACCCTTGAGTGAAATCAATTTCTTTTGTTTCAATATCGAATAAGCCGATTATTTCAGCTTTCTTTTCACCGTGTCTAACAAATTCTACAGAAGCACGAGCCCCTGCCAACAATTGTACAGCATCAATAATAATTGATTTCCCTGCCCCTGTTTCTCCTGTTAAGACAGTTAATCCTTTATCAAAGGCAATCGAAATATCGTCTATAATTGCAAAGTTTTTTATAGATAGTTCAGTTAACATGTAACCACCTCTATGTTAAAGCATATTTATAAAACGTTTTTCAATATCTACAGCATTATCTTCTGTTCGGCAAATAATTAAACAAGTATCATCACCACAAATTGTTCCCATGATTTCTTCCCAATCTAAATCATCGACTAAGACACCAATTGAATGAGCGTTTCCTGGTAAGGTTTTTAAAACAACAAAGTGTCCAGCATGATCAATGCTGACAAAAGCTTCCATGATGAAACGTTTTAATTTTTCGATTGGATTATAACGATGTTCAGTCGGAGGACTATATTTATACTTGCCACTCTTTGATGGAATTTTAACGAGATGAAGTTCCTTTATATCACGGGAGACAGTTGCCTGTGTCACTTTAAAACCTAGATTTTTTAAAGAGTCAACAAGCTCTTCTTGTGTTTCAATATCATTTTCCATGATAATTTCTCTAATTTTTAAATGACGTTTAATTTTACTCAATTTTATCCCCCTTACTATTTTTAAAAGCATCGTGAGCCTTCGTAACAATGTCTTTAATATAATCATTTGAATGATCGATATTAGCTTTGTCTGTCTTCCAACCAAATTGTGCTAAAAATTCGATATTTCCTTCCCCGCCCGTAATCGGAGAATGATCGAGGGCTAAGAGTTGAAAGCCTTCTTCTTTTGCAAATGATAATACTTCTTGTAAAACGGATTGATGAACCTTTTTATCACGAATGATGCCCTTTTTACCTACTTGGTCTCTTTCCGCCTCAAACTGCGGCTTAATGAGGGCAATAACTTCACTATTATCAACAAGTAAAGTTTTTAAGACAGGTAATATAAGGCGTAGAGAAATAAAAGAAACATCAATGCTAGCATAATTAGGTAAGCCTTTTTCAAATAATTCTTCTGTTACATACCTAAAGTTTGTCTTTTCATGGACACTCACACGCTCATCTGATCTTATTTTCCATGCTAATTGATTTGATCCAACATCAATCGCATAAACAAAACGAGCCCCATTTTGTAAAGCACAGTCTGTAAACCCGCCAGTTGAAGACCCTACATCAACCATCACTTTATCGTTAACAGTCGTATCAAATTCTTTTAAAGCTCTTTCTAACTTTAAGCCACCACGACTGACATACTTTAATCGACCTTTCACAGATAATGGTGTATCAACATCAATTTTCACACCTGGCTTATCCATTCTCTCTGAGTTCGAAAAAACTAAGCCTGCCATAATTAGCCTTTTCGCTTTTTCTCTTGTTTCTGCTAATTCTCTTTCAACTAAAAGAACATCTAGTCTCTCTTTCGCCATTATTTTTTACCTCTTTTGTTTTTTGGTAATACATTTATTTTCAATTTAGTTTCTATAAAATAAACAACTTTACCTGTTAATAATAATATATGTTCCGATTGATTAATCGCAAAATATTTCCCGACCGCTTTTCCACCTACAGTTAGGGCTGCTACAATGCTCGTTAAAATCACATTTAAAACGAGTTCGAGTTTCGTTGAATTTGATTGAAACATATTGACAAATTCAATGATAACGATTGTTAAAGCACTCCCACTAACAATTCCTGATATATCTCCTATAACATCATTACAAAAACTAGCAAATTTATCTGCGTGTTTGTTTAATTGAACAGCTTCTTTAGCCCCTATTACTTTTTCTGCTGCCATAGCGTGTAATGGAGCCTCATTTGCAGCTGTGGCCGCAATTCCTAACATATCAAATACAATTCCAATTAATACGATGATCAGAACAATGACTAGTCCAATATACCAACTTGTATTTCCTAGTAATGTTGATGATGCAGTAGAAAAAATAGCCGCTAACACGAAAGTGATAACGGCTATTGTTATACTAAATTTTATCGATTTCGCTAATTTTTCATCCATAGAACATTTTCCTTGTCGTTATCATAATGAGTTGGAATGGTCATTTAAGAAGTTAAGACTGCGGCTTAGGTCCAGTAGGTTTTCCCAAACATGTACCAGTTGTCGCCAACATGGCAGTTTCCTTTTAAACATGTCTTAACCGTGTCACCACAAGTTAGACTGGATTACCACTTAGTCCGCACTATAATCCCTCTTAAATGTCTAAACGAACAGTCTAGGAGATTTCCTCAGCAGCCTTAAAACTATCCCTAGCTTCTTTTGCAGTTTCGATTTCATAAAGAAAGAAATTACGATAGTGGCCACCTATCCATAGCTCCTTTAATGCCTTTAATCCTCTCGATAACCACTCAAAGCAGGCTACGCTGTATATTGAATACAGGTTCATACCCCATTCCATACTTAATCCTAGTCTAGGTGTTAAGTACAGATATAGGCCTCCGCGATTTATGGGTCAACGCCTACATGCCTTTGTAGATCGCCCACAAACCTTAACTCCCAGCACCAGCCCAAGGCTGGGCGCCCTAAGCCAACACCAGGAACTTCATCGATGTGCCCTTTGACAGATTTTTAGGCCTGTCTTCAGAATAGCGGGGCTGACTAGAATACTGCACCATTCCCTTTCCTATATTATAGCATAATTATACATCCTTTGTATAATTTACGATTAATGATCACGATTGGCAAAATGATGCATTAAATCCATTAAGTAAGAGTTTTTAGCTCCTGCTTCAACTAAAGCTTCTTCAGCTAAAGCTATATATTTTTCTTTATGCTTGATCGCACCTTCAAGTCCTAATAAATTAGGATAGGTAGACTTATCACTTTCTTCATCACTACCAACAGGTTTGCCTAATTTTTCTGGATCACCAATGACGTCTAAAATATCATCTTGCACTTGAAAAATAAGGCCTAAATAATAAGCATAGTTTCGTAATGCTTTTTCATTCATAGCTTCGCCTTGTGCTAAATATGCCCCTGCTATAACAGCAAATTCTATTAATTTCCCTGTTTTTAGTTCATGAATTTTTTCTAATTGTGTAACTGAAAGTGATTGATTTTCACCTTCCATGTCTAATATTTGACCACCAACCATTCCAGCTGACCCTGCTGCTTGTGATAGTTCTTTTATTAGATACACTTTTTCATCACTTGATAATAATGGATCATTCGCAATAAGTGAAAAACTTTCAGTTAATAAGGCATCACCTGCTAAAATAGCTGTTGCTTCATCATACTTCTTATGATTTGTTAATTTTCCACGGCGATAGTCATCATCATCCATCGCCGGTAAATCATCATGAATTAATGAGTAGCTATGAATCATTTCTAAGGCTGATGCTGTTTCATATGTTTTATGTCGGTCATTTTGTTTAAACGCGTCATAACTGGCAAACATAAGAATAGGACGTAATCGTTTTCCACCTGCTAACAAGGAATAATAGATGGAGTCATGTAATTGTTTTGGTGTATTTTTTTCATCAATAACTTGTTTTAAAAGTGATTCTACAATCTCTTTGTTTTCATTTAAGTAATGATCTATTTGACTCATCATGACTCCTCCCCAGCAAACGGCTTCTTCTCATTGTTTTCTTCCACTAATAATGTTACTTTCTTTTCAGCATCTTCTAATAAATCATTGCATAATTTAGATAATTTCATACCTTGTTCATAATAAGATATAGCTTTTTCTAAAGGTAAATCTTCATCCTCTAATTGCTTAACGATTTCTTCTAATTGTTCCATCGCTTCTTCAAAGGTTAATTTACTCGTCATGATGATCCTCCTCAATTTGTTCAACGATCGCATTAATATGACCATCTACTACTTTAATTCTCATTTTTTCTTCTCGTTTTATTTCTTTAACTGACTTCACTAATCGATCATTTTCATCATAAGGTAAAGCATAGCCGCGACTCAATATTGCTAA
>DATGTP010000045.1:0-21502 GCA_035301825.1 Pseudogracilibacillus sp.
TTTAGGTCTTTTAATCGGCTTTATTTTAGCTAAAGTCTTTAAGTTATCATTTGATGATCAAAAGGCTATTTCAATTGAAGTTGGTATGCAGAACTCTGGACTTGGTTCAACACTTGCCTTAAAACACTTTGAACCGATGACCGCTGTACCGAGTGCTATCTTCAGTGTCTGGCACAATATATCCGGACCGATTTTAGCAACATGGTGGGGAAAGCGGGCGAGTGATAAGTAAAATGAATCCTTCTCGGTTATTATCGAGAAGGAGTTTTATGAGTAAAAAGGTCCTTCCTTCGGTATAATAGAAGTGACATCAATGAGTAGGAGCGAAATCAATGCAACTATTTCTCGATATATTATTGAATATTATTTTCCCTGTATTTTTACTCATGGGGATGGGGATCATTTTACATCGGATTTTCACCTTCGATTTACGTACCTTATCGAAAATAACAATGTACTATTTATTACCTGTCGTCGGTTTTGTCAATATTTATGAAAGTGACTTAAATGGAAAGGTCTTTCTACAAGTGATTGTCTTTCAACTCGGCTTTTCACTCGTGCTCATGTTTTTAGCAGGGAGTTTTTCCCGCTTAACAAAGATGGAAAAAAAGACGAAAGCTAATTTTAAAAACAGTATTGTGCTTATGAACTCGGGGAATTATGGAATACCGGTTAGTCAATTTGTCTTCAGTGCCCAGCCAATAGGTATGTCCATTCAAATCATCGTCATGATTGTGCAAAATTTCTTAACGAATACATATGGGCTGATGAATGTTATTTCGGTAACTCATAGTGGCTGGAAAGTTTTAAAAGAGTTTTTGAAATTGCCCATGATTTATGCTCTTGTTTTAGGTCTTTTATTTCAGTATTTCCAAGTGACCATTCCAAGCTTTGTTTGGAATCCAGTCCTTCAAATATCAGATTCCTTTTTAGCCATTGCCTTGCTCGCTTTAGGGGCACAAGTAGCTTACATTCCGTTGAAGCGGATTGACTTTGTCTTAGTAGCGAGTACGATTGGACGCTTAATTGTTTCGCCCCTCATCGCTTTAGTGCTATTACTATTATTCGGGATGGGCGGAACGGTAGCGAAAGCCTTATTTATAGCTAGTTCTTTCCCAGCATCTCGTAATAGTGCCCAGCTTGCCTTGGAGTTCGATGTCGATCCGGAACATGCAGGACAAACTGTTTTAGTGACAACCATCTTAAGTGCCATCACGGTCACTTTTGTCGTTTATCTAGCCGATCTCATCTTTTAACGGCGGGCGTGCGCTTTAACAAAAGGGCTAGCTGGATGCCAAAGGACGGATACGGGCCTTGCGGTCAGCAAGGCCCGTTTTTTATAGTGCTTGTAGCTAGAAACTTTGATTCGAATTGGAAAAGCGAAATGAATCAACTAAATCCATATTGACTAAAGCTAAAGAAGGGCGTATCATGTACTGTATAAATAAATAGTCGACATGGCGTATAATCTGAATAATATGGTTTTAGAGTCTCTACTGAGTTACCGTAAATAGCTCACCTACGCGGCACGTAATGGCTACATTTCATTTACTACCGCACGCACCGCATTCCTTTTGGTGCTTTTTTTATTTAAAAAAATCTCTAACCTCCCTATTTTGATCATGCGTCCTTATTTGACAAAAAAACTAAAGGAGCGTTTCCACTCGTGAAAAAATATTTTCGTTTTGAGGAGTTAAACACGTCATACCGTACAGAATTTATGGCTGGTTTTACAACCTTTTTAGCCATGGCTTATATTTTATTCGTTAACCCGAACGTGTTAGCTGATGCAGGGATGGATAAAGGGGCTGTCTTTACTGCGACGGCTGTAGCGGCTGCGGTTGGTACTTTGTTTATGGGGCTTATTGCACGTTATCCAATTGGACTAGCGCCTGGGATGGGGCTAAATGCCTTTTTTGCTTATACGGTTGTCATCCAATGGGGGATTCCATGGGAGACGGCACTTTCAGGTGTTTTAGTATCAGGACTTATTTTTATGGTTTTAACGATTTCGGGATTACGTGAAAAAATCATTAACATTATTCCAGTGAATTTGAAGTTGGCCGTTGGTGCAGGGATTGGTTTCTTCATTGCTTTTATCGGTTTTCAAAATGCGGGATTAATTGTAGCGAATGATGCGACCTTAGTTGGTATTGGTGATATTACTCAAGGGCCTGTATTACTTGCGATTTTCGGTATTTTTATTTCGGTTATTTTATTATCTTTAAAGGTCCGTGGTGGTATTTTTTACGGGATGATCATTACTGCAATTGCTGGAATTGTGACAGGTATCATTCCGATGATTACAGGTATTGGCGATATTGTCAGTCCAGTTCCAAGTGTGGCACCTACATTCGGACATGCGCTCTTTAATATAGGTGACGTATTTACGATTCAAATGTTAGTTGTTATTTTAACCTTTTTATTCGTTGACTTCTTTGATACGGCAGGGACATTAGTAGCGGTCGCAACTCAGGCTGGTTTAATGAAGGATAATAAGTTGCCACGTGCAGGTCGCGCTTTATTTGCTGATTCTGCTGCAACGGTGACAGGATCTATTTTTGGTACATCAACGACTACCTCTTTCGTTGAGTCAACGGCAGGTGTTGGTGTCGGTGGACGAACTGGTTTTACGTCTGTTGTGACGGCACTTTTTTTCCTATTGGCACTCTTTTTCTCGCCACTCTTGAACGTGATTACGCCTGAAGTAACAGCACCCGCTCTTATTATTGTCGGGGTCATGATGGCAAAAGCTTTAAAAGATATTGAGTGGGATCATTTTGAAATCGCCTTGCCTTCTTTTTTAGTCATTGCGACGATGCCATTAACCTATAGCATTGCAACAGGGATTGCGATTGGCTTTATATTCTATCCAATCACGATGATTATGAAAAGAAGAGCGAACGAAATTCATCCAATCATGTATGGTTTGTTCGTCATCTTCATCTTATATTTCGTCTTTTTAACGTAAAAAAATTAAACCGGAAGGATGATTCATGTCCTTTCGGTTTCTTTTTCTGAAGGGATTATTTGAAATAGATTCCATCACTTTAAGTTTTGTTTTATTAGGCTATAAAAGGGAATAAACTTTTTATAAGCAATATGTAAGAGGAGTGATACGATGTTATCAAATCCAGTGATGATTGTTATAACTATTTTAGTCATTAATATCGTTTATGTTTCATTCTCGACGATACGGATGATTTTAACTTTAAAGGGGCGGCGTTATTTAGCTGCCTTCGTGAGTATCTTTGAAATGATCGTCTATGTTGTTGGTTTATCCATTGTTTTAGATAACTTAGACCATATTCAAAATATTTTAGCTTATGCGATTGGTTTTGCGCTCGGAATTATTTCTGGTTCAGCGATTGAAGAACGCCTTGCTTTAGGTTACATATCAATTAATGTCGTCTCTGCCAATCCAGATTTACCTTTTGGGGAAGAATTAAGAAAAGAAGGGTTCGGTGTGACGAGCTGGTTATCTTCAGGGCGTGATGGACACCGTTTATCCATGCAAATTTTAGCCCCGCGAAAACAAGAGATGAAATTGTATAAGTTAGTGAAAGAAATCGATCCACGGGCATTTATTATTTCATACGAACCGAAACATATTCAAGGTGGCTTTTGGGTCAAGCAAATTAGGCGTTCACAACAAAGAAAAAAAGAACAGATTCCACCACCGGAAATTCAGTTTGAATTAGAAAATGAAATGCCTGAAAAGGAAGTAGAAAATGAATTAAAAGAAGAAAAACAAAATGGAAACAAGGAAAACACGAACATTCATTCAGATAAATAAATAAATGTTCGGATTTGTATTGACGAATAAAATGGCAATTTGTTATAATTATATTTGTAGAAAAAAGTCAGAAAAATATCATCGAACTTCATTAAGATTTTTAGCACTCATAGGGAGAATGAAGGATGTTTATAAACAATTTCACATAAGAAAACTAATAGTCTATCCAATAAACTCTACAGCATACGTAGCGTTGGATAGACTATTATCTTTTTTACGAAAAAAATGATAGAAAAGAGGAATTCATGTGGCAAAAGTAGGCGTCATTATGGGGAGTATTTCGGATTGGGAAACGATGAAACATGCATGCGATGTATTAGATGAACTAGGCATTACGTATGAAAAAGAGGTCGTATCCGCACATCGGACACCTGAAGATATGGTTGCATATGCAAAAGAAGCGGAAGGAAAAGGACTTGAAGTGATTATTGCTGGAGCAGGAGGGGCTGCCCATCTACCAGGAATGGTTGCATCACTCACGCCTTTACCAGTCATCGGTGTACCCATTCAAACACGTGCACTAGGTGGTGAAGATTCCCTTCTATCAATCGTTCAAATGCCTGGCGGGATTCCGACGGCTACGATGGCAATTGGTAAGGCAGGGGCAACGAATGCCGGCTTATTTGCTGGGAAAATACTTGCTTTACAAGATTCAGCTATTAAAGCAAAGTTAGCTGATTATGATCAACAATTAAAAGCAAAAGTAGATGAAATGAGGAGTGAACTTGCCAATGACTAAACAAATCGTTTTACCTCCACAAACAATCGGTATTATTGGTGGCGGACAATTAGGTCGCATGATGGCCATTGCTGGACGTTACATGGGTTATCAAATCGCCGTACTTGATCCGACGCCTAACTGTCCGACAGCCCAAGTTGCTGATCAACATATTGTCGCAGCTTATGATGATATGGAAGCCATTAAGGCATTAACGGAAGCAAGTGACGTCATTACATATGAATTTGAAAACGTAGATTTAAAGGCTGCGCGTTACATTGAAGAACAAGGAAAGCTGCCCCAAGGTGCATATGCTCTTGAAATCACTCAAAACCGAGAAAATGAAAAAACTTTAATGCGAGATGCGGGTGTCAAAGTACCTAACTTCTACATTGTACATAATGAAGCAGAGTGTGAAGCAGCATTAAATCAAGTGACTCTACCGGCTGTCATTAAAACATGTACAGGTGGCTATGATGGAAAAGGTCAATTGAAAATAGAGAGTGAAGCAGACTTTGTTGCAGCTAAGACATTTGCTAGCCATGAAGGAAGTTTTATTATCGAGGAGTGGATTCGCTTTGATAAAGAAATTTCGACAGTCTTTTCACGTTCACATGATGGGCATATAGAATTTTTCCCAATTGCTGAAAATGAACACCGTGACCACATTTTATATGAGACGATTGCACCTGCTCATATTCCAGAAGAGCTTGCTGATAAAGCGAAAGCTGCGGCAAGTCGTTTAGCAGAAAAAATAAATGTCATTGGAACCTTTGCCATTGAAATGTTTGTTAAAGGGGATGACATTTATATTAATGAAATGGCGCCACGTCCACATAATTCAGGACATTATACGATTGAATCTTGTAATGTTTCCCAGTTTTGGAATCATATACGTGCCATTTGTGGACTTGAGTTAACAGAGGTTCAACCTCTACAAGCAGCCCGCATGATAAACGTTTTAGGTGAAGATATGGATTTAGCGATGAAGGCTTTACAAGATAAAGAAGCTTTCGTTCATTTATATGGGAAAGCAGAAGCAAAAGAAAAACGTAAGATGGGACATGTCACCTTTATTGGAGATACGAAAGAAATAGTAGCACAACGAGCAAATGAATATAAAAAAGGATATTAAAAGGAGCGATTCTTAATGGAACATATGATGGATCCGAAATTAATTGAAGAAAATAAAGTGTATGCTGAGATGGGCTTGTCAGATGACGAATATCAAAAAGTAAAAGAGATTTTAGGGCGTTACCCAAACTATACGGAAACAGGTATTTTTTCTGTTATGTGGTCAGAACATTGTAGTTACAAAACATCTCGTCCACTCCTTAAAAAATTCCCTACGAAATCACCGCGTGTTTTAGTAGGACCGGGTGAAGGGGCAGGTGTTGTTGATATTGGTGATAACCAAGCGGTCGTATTTAAGATGGAAAGTCATAACAGTCCTTCGAAAATCAATCCATTCGAAGGGGCAGCAACAGGTGTTGGCGGCATTTTACGTGACGTCTTCTCAATGGGAGCACGCCCGATTGCAGCCATGAATGCTTTACGTTTCGGACCACTTGATAATGATCGAACAAAATGGTTGTTTGAAGAAGTTGTGAAAGGAATCGCTCATTACGGAAACAATGTTGGTGTACCAACAGTCGGTGGGGAAATTCAATTTGATAAAGCTTATGAAGATAGTCCTTTAGTGAATGCCATGGTTGTTGGTTTATTAAATCATGAAGACATTCAAAAAGGAATTGCTGCAGGAGTTGGTAACAGCGTGATTTATGCTGGTGCACCAACAGGACGTGATGGGATTCACGGAGCAACACACTCTTCAGCAGATGAGATGTCAGATGATGCTAAACCAGCAGCAGGAAATCCCTTTTTAGAAAAACGTCTCATTGAAGCTTGTTTAGAAGTCATCCATCACGATGCCTTAGTCGGTATGCAAGATATGGGGGCAGCTGGCTTAACCTCTTCAGGTAGTGAAATGGCGGCAAAAGCAGATACAGGCATGCTTTTAGATTTAGATCTTGTTCCACAAGCAGCTGACAATATGAATGCCTATGAGATGATGCTTTCAGAAACACAAGAGCGTATGCTCCTTGTCGTTGAAAAAGGAAAAGAAGAAGAAATTATCGATATTTTCACCAAGCATGATGTTGATGCATGTGTCGTTGGAGAAGTTTTAGAAGAAAAAGTCTTCCGAGTAAAACATGAGGATGCCATTTGGGCAGATATTCCGGTTAACACCTTAGATGATGAAGCACCGGTTTACTACTTACCATCAGAAGAGTCATCTGTTTATCGAGCAAATAAAGATTTACAAGCGAATTTACCAAGTGTGTCAAATTATGAAGCAACATTAAAAGACTTACTCGCTCGTCCGACTATTGCGAGTAAAGAATGGGTTTACAATCAATTTGAATCAAACACACATAACAATACGGTTGCAGGACCAGGCTTAGGGGCGGCAGTAGTTCAAATCGATGGCCATGATAAAGCGATTGCGATTACAGCAGACTGTAACTCACGTTACTTATATTTAGATCCATTTACAGGCGGTCAAATTGCAGTTGCAGAAGCAACACGTAACTTAGTTGCTAAAGGGGCGACACCAATCGGTTTAACAGACGGCTTAAACTATGGAAATCCGAACAATAAAGAAGTTTACTGGCAAATGGAACAAAGCATTGACGGCATTAGTGACGCATGCCGAACATTAGACGTACCTGTCATTAGTGGAAACGTATCAATGTATAATCAATCATATGGCGAACCGATTTATCCAACACCAATTATTGGGATGGTAGGCTTATTCGATTCATTAGACCACGTCACAAAAAATAAATTCCAAGCAGCAGGCGACATTATTTACGTCATTGGTGATACGCAAGCAGATTTTGGTGGCAGTGAATTACAAGCCATGATAGATGGTGATTATTCAGGACAAGTTCCACACATTGATTTAAAAGTAGAACAATCACGTCAAGCCCAATTATTACAAGCTATTAAAGAAGGACTTGTTGAATCAAGTGAAGATTTAGCAGAAGGTGGTCTAGCAATTGCCTTAGCAGAAAAAGTGATGACAGAAGCTGGGCTTGGTTTAGCAATTACAGTAGAAGAGGATCCAACAATTGCCCTCTTCAGTGAAACACAATCACGCTTTGTCGTTTCAGTTAAAGCTGACAATAAAGCAGCTTTTGAAGCCATTGTAACAGATGCAAAAGAAATCGGTGTTGTCACAGAAGACGAAAGTTTTCTTGTTAAACAAGGTGAAGAGACCGTTTTACAAACAGATGTAAAAGAGTTATTCGATCTTTGGTCAAATAGTATTGCAAGTCAAATGAATGCTTAATCAAAAGCAAATTTATAAAAAATGAGGTCATATTATGTTTGGTATTTGGGGACATCCAAAAGCAGCTGAAATTACCTATTATGGTTTACATGCCTTACAACATCGAGGGCAAGACGGTGCCGGGATTGCCATTACTGACGGCGAACGCTTACGCGTCCATAAAGATATCGGTTTAGTAAATGATGTGTTTGATAAAGCCAATTTTGACAATTTAAAAGGACATGCCGCGATTGGGCATGTCCGTAACTCAACACAAGATGACGGTATTTTTGATAATGTTCAGCCACTCGTCTTCCGCTCTTTAGAAGAAAGTTTAGCGATTGCACATAATGGGAGCATTATGAACGCGGAAAAAATCCGTCGTAATTTAGAAGACACGGGAAGTATTTTCCAAACGACATCTGATTCAGAAGTGTTAGCCCATTTAATGAAACGTAACTTCGCAAGTTCGACAGAAAATGCGATTATTAACGGGCTTATTAATATTGTTGGAGCTTATGGCTTTGTCATTTTAACAGAAAAAAGAATGTACGTTGCATTAGACCCACGAGGGATTCGTCCACTGTCTATTGGTAAATTAGGTGATGCCTTTGTCGTTGCATCTGAAACATGTGCCTTTGACATTATTGGGGCGGAATTTGAACGTGAAGTTCAACCAGGTGAATTGCTCACCATTGATGATTCGGGTATCGTCTCAACGAAGTTTTTAGAAAAAGAACCACGCAAACTTTGTGCCATGGAATATGTTTATTTCTCACGGCCAGACAGTAATTTAAATGAGACAAACGTCCATACGGCACGTAAGCGGATGGGAATTGAACTAGGAAAAGAGTTTCCAGTTGATGCCGATGTTGTAACTGGTATCCCGGATTCAAGTATATCAGCAGCAATTGGTTATGCGGAGGAATGTGGGATTCCTTATGAGATGGGGGTCATCAAAAATAGATATACAGGCCGGACATTTATTCAACCATCACAAGAACTACGTGATCAAGGGGTGAAGATGAAACTATCGCCTGTTCGTGGGGTAATCGAAGGAAAGAAAGTTGTCATGATTGATGACTCGATCGTTCGAGGAACGACAGTGAGACGAATTGTTCGCCTTTTAAAAGAAGCGGGAGCAAAGGAAGTACATGTCCGAATCTCATCACCACGGATTGAAAATCCATGCTTTTATGGCATCGACATGTCGACGAAAAAAGAACTCATTGCTGCTAACCATACGAATGAAGAAATTGCTGACATCGTTGAAGCAGATAGTGTTGAATTTTTATCATATGAAGGCATGCAAGAGGCTATTGTAACAGGAGAAGAGACGATAGATCGTGGTATTTGTGCTGCATGTATGACAGGAAAATACCCTGTATTAGATGCAAGTAATCAAAATTAACTTGAACTTTTCGTATCTTACGGTATGATGAACAAAAATGATAATAAGGTGGAGAAAAATGTCAGACGTATATAAACAAGCTGGTGTAGATGTTGAAAAAGGATATGAAGCGGTCGAACGAATGAAGAAACACGTCGCACGGACAACGCGTTCAGAAGTGCTAGGTGGACTCGGGTCATTCGCTGGACTGTTTGATTTATCAAACTTTAAATATGAAGAGCCTGTTTTAGTGTCAGGAACAGATGGGGTTGGAACAAAGTTAATGCTCGCTTTTCAAATGGATAAGCATGACACGATTGGAATTGACTTAGTTGCCATGTGTGTCAATGATATCGTTGCCCAAGGGGCACAACCTTTATTTTTCTTAGATTATATCGGCTGTGGGAAAAATGATCCAGCAGTAATTGAACAAATTGTTGCAGGTGTCAGTGAAGGCTGTGTACAGTCGGGAGCTGCTTTAATCGGTGGCGAAACAGCTGAAATGCCAGGCATGTATGATCAAGAAGAGTATGATTTAGCAGGCTTTGCTGTCGGAATTGCTGAAAAGTCTAAACTCATTACAGGTGATTCAATTGCCGAAGGCAATGTCATCATTGGAATTGCTTCAAGTGGGATTCATTCAAATGGGTATTCACTTGTTCGTCAAGTTGTAAAAGACTTAGACTTAACAAAAACATATGACGGCTTATCCAAACCACTTGGTGAGCTTTTATTAGAACCGACGAAAATTTATGCTAAATCAATTGCACACGTTTTAAAACGAAAAGAAATTAAAGGGATTTCCCACTTAACAGGTGGTGGTTTTTACGAAAACTTCCCACGTGTCATGCCAGAAGGTTTAGGTGTAGAGCTTGATCCTTCGACATGGGAGGTTCCGGAAATCATTTCCTTTATCCAAAAACAAGGTAATATTTCAGAAAAAGAAATGTACGGTGTCTTTAACATGGGAGTTGGGATGGCCTTAGTCGTCTGCCAAGAAGACGTAGATGAAATTTTAACGATTTTAGAAGAATGCGGAGAAGATGTATCTATCATCGGGAAAGTCGTCGCTGAGGAAGGAGTTCATTTTGCATGAGTTTTGAAAGAAGAGCAAGAGTTGCCGTTTTTGCTTCTGGAACAGGATCTAATTTTGAAGCGATTATGGCCCATCAAAACCGATCATTCGATGTTGTCATGCTCGTCTGTGATAAACCGAAGGCACATGTGATCGGTTTAGCTGGCAGTCATGGTGTTGAAACAGTCGTATTAGATCCGAAGACATTTCCATCAAAGGAAGCCTATGAAACAGAAATCATTCAAAAATTAAAGCATGCCAATGTTGAATTCATCGCACTTGCTGGTTATATGCGAATTGTTGGGCCTACATTATTAGCAGAATATGAAGGGCGCATGGTTAATATTCACCCATCATTGTTACCGTCATTCCCTGGTAAAGACGCAGTCGGACAAGCTTTAGATGCTGGGGTCAAAGTATCAGGTGTAACCATTCACTATGTTGATAGTGGGGTTGATACGGGTGAAATTATAGCCCAAGAACCTGTTACTGTTTTCCCACATGATAATGGTGAAACATTGCAAATGCGAATTCAACAAGTTGAACATGTCTTATATACGAAAATTATTGATGAATTAACGAAAAAATTACCGTTATAAAGAGGAGTTATAAACGAATGAAAAGAGCCTTAATAAGTGTATATGATAAACGAAATGTCCTTTCTTTTGCTAAAGGATTAGAAAAGCTGAACTATGAAATTATTTCAACAGGTGGCACATTAAAGCTACTTTTAGATGGCGGCGTGAATGCTAAACCAGTTGAAGACATCACGCAATTTCCAGAAATGTTAGATGGTCGGGTTAAGACATTACACCCCCATGTTCATGGTGGATTATTAGCTGATTTAAGTAATGAATCACATGTTGAACAATTAGAAAGCTTAAAGATTAAACCGATTGATCTTGTCGCTGTTAACTTATATCCCTTTAAAGAAACGTTAGCAAAAGAAAATATTACACATGAAGAAATTATTGAAAATATCGATATCGGTGGACCGACCATGTTACGTGCATCAGCGAAAAACTTTAAAGATGTCACGGTGGTTGTTAATCCAGATGATTATGATGCCGTTTTACAAATGTTAGCAGAAGATAATTTAACATTTGAAAAGCGTCAACAACTAGCAGCTCAAGTTTTCCGTCACACAGCACATTATGATAGTATGATTGCAAATTACTTTACTGAAGTCACAGGGGATTTATTTACTGATACACATTCACCTACATTCGAAGCTGTTCAATCATTACGTTACGGGGAAAACCCACATCAAGAAGCGACATTTTATGAAATACCTAACTATAAAGGCATTAGTTTAGCAACGGCTAAGCAATTGCACGGAAAAGAATTATCATATAACAATATTCAAGACGCTAACGCAGCACTTGAAATCGTCCTTGAATATGATCAACCGACGGCAGTTGCAGTCAAGCATATGAACCCATGTGGTATTGGCTTAGATGATACGATTGCAGGGGCCTTTAAACGTGCTTATGATGCAGATCCAATCTCTATATTTGGCGGAATTATTGCAGTCAACCGTGAAGTGGACGAGGCAACAGCAAAGCAAATGTCAGAAATTTTCTTAGAAATTGTGATGGCACCAAGCTTTACAGATCAAGCTTTAGACATTTTAAAGCAAAAGCAAAATATTCGTCTACTTGAAATCCCAATGGATGAAGATGTAGACGTTTATGAGCAGATGGTTTCTGTCAAAGGTGGTCTACTCGTTCAAACAAATGATGCTGGAAAAGTGACAGCAGCAGATTTAGAAGTGGCGACAGATCGTGCTCCTTCTGAAGCGGAACTTGAAGACTTACTCTTTAGCTGGAAAGCAGTCAAACACGTCAAATCAAACGCCATTTTATTAGGTAAAAATAAACAGACAGTCGGGGTTGGCGCGGGTCAAATGAACCGTGTCGGTGCAGCGAAAATCGCTCTAGAACAAGCAAGCGAAAAAGCAAAAGGAGCTGTCATGGCTTCAGATGCCTTTTTCCCAATGCCAGATACGGTGGAAGCAGCTGCTCAAGCTGGCATTACAGCGATTATTCAACCAGGTGGCTCTAAACGAGATCAAGATTCAATCGATGTTTGTAACCAACATGGGATTGCCATGGTCTTTACGAAAATGCGTCACTTTAAACATTAATGGAATATAGAAATGGAGAGAATGCGATGAAGGTTTTAATTGTTGGACGTGGTGGGCGCGAACATAGTGTGGCTCAACATGTTGCAAAAAGTGATTTAGTCAGTACAGTATTTGTCGCACCAGGAAATAGTGGGATGGAAGATGTAGCTACATGTGTCCCAATCGAAGAAATGGAAATAGAGACCTTACTTCAATTTGCGAAGGAAAATGACGTTGAATTAACAATTGTTGGGCCGGAAAACCCACTTAATGCTGGCATAGCTGATGCCTTTCAAGAAGCTGGTTTAAAAGTGTTTGCACCGAGTCAAAAAGCAGCGCTACTTGAAGGAAGTAAAGCATTTGCCAAAGATTTTATGGTCAAATACAATATTCCAACGGCTGACTATGCAACCTTTACAGAGCCTGAAGCGGCTCGTCAATATATTGAAGAAAAAGGAGCACCGATTGTCATTAAAGCCGATGGTCTTGCCGAAGGAAAAGGGGTTATCGTTGCCATGACACAAGCAGATGCTTTAGAAGCGATTGATCATCTCATGGTCAACAAGGCCTTTTCTGAAGCAGGCAGTACAATTGTCGTTGAAGAGTTTTTAGAAGGACGTGAGTACTCTTTAATCGCTTTTGTCCATGAAAATAATGTCTATCCAATGATCCCAGCACGTGACCATAAACGAGCATTCGATAATGATCAAGGACCAAATACAGGTGGCATGGGTGTCTTTGCCCCTGTTCCAGACATTACGGCAGACATCATTGAAAAGGCGACAAAAGATGTCCTGCAACAAGCAGCAGATGGCCTCATGGAAGAAGGACGTCCATTTACTGGTATTTTATATGCCGGATTAATGGAAACAAAAAATGGTACTAAGGTCATTGAGTTTAATACACGTTTTGGGGATCCAGAAACGCAAGTTGTGCTCCCTTTACTTGAAAATGATCTCGTCCAAGTCTTTTTAGACGTCTTAGCAGGAAAAGATCCACAACTCGTTTGGAAGGATGCCTCATGTGTTGGCGTTGTCGTCGCATCAAAAGGTTACCCTGGCCAGTATGAAAAAGGAATTGTCTTACCGAAATTACAAGCAAGAGATGACAATGCCTTTATCGTCCATGCCGGAACGAAAAAAGAAGGGGATGGCTTTGTATCAAACGGAGGTCGCGTCTTATTATACGGTGCGATTGCAGAAGATATTGATGCCGCACGTGACGTCGTTTATAAAGAGCTAGATGTTTTTGATGCAAATGATGACTACTTCTATCGAACTGATATCGGAAAATAAAAAACAGAGCGAATCGAACTTGCTAAAGGGCAAGTTCGATTTTTTTTATAAAAGTAATAAAAAATTCATAAAGTGCTCACTGTACAGTGGCGAAGTGTGCTAAACTATAGGGGATGATTTAGTTATTGGAGAGTTGTAGTATGTTAGAACAAGGACAGTTTTGGAGAAATAAATCGTTAAGAGATCATGTTGCCGTTGTTGATGGGAAAATCGCACCAACAATCGTTTTACAAAATGGAACATATTTAAATGTCTATACGAAACGTTGGGTTAACGGAAACATTTGGATATATGACGATCGGATTGTTTATATTGGCGACAAAATGCCAGCTAATGAAGAGGGAACGGAGATTGTTGACTGTCAAGGTCAGTTCATCGTACCAGGTTATATTGAACCACATAGTCATCCGACACAATTATTTAATCCAGAAGCATTTGGATGGTATGCGGCGAAATATGGGACGACGACATTATTGAATGACAATTTACGCCTCTTATATTTATTAGAAAAAACGAAAGCGTTTTCATTAATGGAGAAATTTCATGACTTACCTTTTACCATGTATTGGTGGGGAAGATATGATTCTCAATCGAAATTAATGGATGAAAATAAATTATTTAATACAAATGATGTGATTTCTTGGTTGAATCATTCATCGGTTGTTCAAGGGGGCGAATTAACGGCATGGCCGAAACTCCTCCAAGGGGATGACCGTTTACTTTACTGGATTCAAGAAACTAAACGGTTAAGAAAACGGGTAGAAGGTCATTTTCCAGGAGCGTCAGCAGAGACCTTAACGAAATTAAAGCTGCTCGGTGCAAGTGGAGATCATGAGGCGATTAATGCTGAGGAAGTCGTTCGTCGTTTAGCCTTAGGTTACCAAGTTGCTGTTCGTTATTCAGCTGTACGTCCTGACTTACCGTCGATTTTAAAACAATTAATTGCAGAAGAATATGATGTTTTCGATCAATTAACCTATACGACAGATGGCATGTTACCAGATGAGGAAGAAGGTTCAATTGACCGTTGTATCAAAATTGCGATTGAACAAGGGGTGCCGCTTGTTGATGCTTACCGGATGGCAACGATTAATGTCGCTAAATATCACGGTTTAGATGAATTGTTAGGTAGTCTTGCGCCAGGTCGTATTGCTCACTTAAATATTTTACGTGACAAAAATGATCCGACACCACATTCGGTCATTGGGAAAGGAAAATGGATCATCCGTCACGAAGAAGAGATGTATCAAGAGCAATTAATTGATTGGCAGGAATTTGATTTAGCCGAAGGGAACATTAAGTTTGATTTAACAGAGGATGACCTCCAATTTTCAATTCCAATCGGTGTGAAAATGACGAGTGACGTCTTGTTAGAACCTTACCCCGTTGATGTTGATATAACGGCAAGTAGTATCCATGACGGGACAGACGAAGCCTTTTTAGTGTTACTCAGTCGTCAAGGGAGATGGCGCGTGAACACCGTCTTAAAAGGTTTTACGAAAAACTTAGGTGCCCTCTGTAGTTCATTTTCAACGACAGGTGATATCATTTTACTAGGAAAGCAAAAGACAGATATGCAGCTTGCCTTTAATCGAATGAAAGAAATTGGCGGCGGCATTGTCCTTGTCCATGAAGGTGAAATCATTTATGAATTTAAACTTGAGTTAGGTGGAGCGATGACAAGTGGGACGATTGAACATTACAAGAAGAAGAAGGCAGAGTTGAACAATATATTATATGATGCTGGCTTCCAGTTCAATGACCCAACAGCTTGCTTAATGTTTTTATCATCCTCTCATTTACCTTATGTGAGAGTGACACCACAAGGTATTATTGATGTGAAAAATAATACGGTCGTTGTGCCTGCAAACATGCGATAGAAGGAGCCGGTAGATGCGAAAAATAATCTTAGTCGTCTTACTCATTTTGTTTAGCTTAGTTGCCTGTCAACAAGAAGAAGCCAATAATGAATGGGAAGATAATCAAGAAAACGACACTTCTCAATCAGAAGAAGGACAGCTATACCCATTTACAGGTCTGGAAACAAGTGAAGCAATTGATCAAAGACCAATTGCTATGATGGTCAGTAATCAAGTACAAGCAAGGCCACAATCAGGCTTACAAGAGGCAGATATTATTTTTGAGTTTTTAACAGAAGGGAATATTACCCGTTATTTAGCCCTTTACCATAGTCAGTTGCCGGACAAGGTCGGTCCGATTCGAAGTGCCCGTGAATATTTTTTTACCTTAGCAGATAGCTATGATGCCTTATATGTCTATTCCGGTGCGGCAAATTTTGTTAATGATATGATTCAATCACGAGAGATTGAACATGTACAAGCCGGTTTGCATGAAAATAGTGACGCTTTTTTTCGGACAGATGACCGTGTGACACCACACAATTTGTATGGCAATCTAAATGAAATTTATCATTTAGCTGAAGAGAAAGCATATGAAACGAGTGGATCATATCCTGCTTATTCCTATACTGGAGCAGATGATCTAACAGGTGAAGATGCAAATTATGTTAAAATAGATTATTATGGTGGTACACCTGTCATGGAGTTTACTTATAATGATCAAGAAAAAGTCTATGAACAAACAATGGATGGCGACTTGACGCGTGACCTCGAAACAGATGAGCCTATTGCCATTAACAATCTCTTCATCATTGAAACAGACCATGAAGTGATTGATGAACAGCAAAGACGGAAGATTGATGTAACATCAGGTGGGAAAGCCTACCTCTTACGTCAAGGAAAAAAACAAGAATTACAATGGGAGAATCAGGATGGTTATATTGTGCCAGTTCAAGATGGGGAAGTTATCCCATTTATCCCAGGGAAAACGTGGATCAGTGTCGTTCAGACGACGCCAGAACCAGGTGTTGTAGAGCAAGTCGTAATCGAGCAAGTCGATGAATAGGAGTGTGGATAGTTTGCAAATCGATAAATTACGTGGTGAAGCATTAGAACAATTTTTTGAAGCGATTTTGCAATTAGAAAATAAAGAAGAATGTTACCAATTCTTTGATGATGTGGCAACGATGAATGAAATTCGTTCGTTCGCCCAACGTTTTGAAGTAGCTAACTTACTTTATGAAGGAAAGAAGTATACGGAAATTGAAAAAAAGACGAAAGCATCGACAGCAACGATTTCACGTGTCAGCCGTTGTCTCGACTTCGGAAGCGGTGGTTATCGTCTCGTTTTAGACCGTATGGAAAAAGAAAAATAAGTGGTCAAATGGTTCAAAGATATCTCTTTGAACCATTTTCTTTTATAAAAACTAGCTTTTTATTCAGTTATAAGCCTAAGATTTGTTATAATAAATGAATGGAATAAACAATTATTTGTGGAGGTATTTCCTTTGAAACAAGTCATTAAACAGTGGCGACATATTTTTAAATTAGATCCAGCCAAAACGATCTCAGATGAAGCCTTAGAAAAAGTATGTGAATCAGGCACAGATGCGATTATTGTCGGTGGGACAGATCATATTACAGAAGAAAGTATTTTAGATTTATTATATCGGATTAGGCAGTATACCGTTCCATGTGTTTTAGAAATCTCTTCCTTAGACGGGATTGTGCCTGGCTTTGATTATTATTTTGTGCCAACTGTTTTAAATAGTTCAGATAAAAAATGGGTAACAGATATCCATCATGAAGCTTTAAAAACCTACCGTTCCATGGTGAATTGGGATGAAGTCTTTGTTGAGGGTTACGTTATTTTAAATGAAAAATCTAAAGCTTATCAAAAAACGAATTGTACTTTACCAAATGAAGATGATGTAGTAACATATGCGATAATGGCAGAACAAATGTTCCGAATGCCGATCTTTTACATTGAATATAGTGGTGTCTATGGTGATCCTCAGATTGTTAAAAAAGCAAGTAGTGAATTACAAGAGACAACCCTTATTTACGGTGGAGGCATTGAAACAGAAGAACAAGCGAGAGAAATGGCGGCATATGCTGATATTATCGTCGTCGGAAATAGTATTTATACGAATTTAAAAGAAGCTTTAAAAACAGTTCGTATCAAATAAGTTTAAAAGGTGGTATAAGAGTGCATCCCTTATTAGAACGTTTAAATAAAGAACAGCAAGAAGCAGTCCAAACAACAGAAGGTCCCTTATTAATTATGGCCGGTGCAGGAAGTGGAAAGACGCGAGTTTTAACCCATCGGATTGCTTATTTAATTGATGAAAAATCAGTCGGACCGCAAAATATATTAGCGATTACCTTTACAAACAAGGCAGCACGTGAAATGCGAGAACGTGTAATTAGTTTAGTCGGAACGATCGGTGAAGCGATGTGGGTTTCAACCTTCCACTCTATGTGTGTCCGAATTTTAAGACGTGATTGTGATCGGATTGGTTATAATCGAAATTTTTCAATCTTAGATGCAGCCGATCAACAAACAGTCATTAAACAAATTTTAAAAGACTTAAACATTGATCCAAAAATGTATGATCCACGTAGTTTAATTGCTCAAATAAGTGGCTTGAAAAACGAGCTCATTACACCTGAACAATATGAAGGCATGGTCAATACAGAGTATGAGAAAGTAACAGCAAAAGTTTATACACAATATCAAACGACCTTACGCCGTAATCATTCTTTTGACTTTGATGACTTAATCATGCAGACGATTCACTTATTTGAACGTGTGCCAGAAGTTTTACAATATTATCAATATCGTTTCCAATATATTCATGTTGATGAGTATCAAGATACCAACCATGCTCAATATTATTTAGTTAAAATGTTAGCAGCCCGGTATAAAAATCTTTGTGTCGTTGGGGACTCGGATCAGTCTATTTATGCTTGGCGTGGTGCTAATATTCAAAATATCTTATCCTTTGAAAAAGACTATGACCATGCAAAAGTCATTTTATTAGAACAAAATTACCGTTCAACAAAGTCGATATTAGATGCGGCAAACCATATTATCGAAAACAACCCACGCCGACGTCCGAAAAAGTTATGGACAGACAATGGCGAAGGGAAGCTCATTCGTTACCATCGAGCTGCAACAGAGCGCTATGAAGCGATTTATGTCACTGAACAAATTCAGCAATTAATTCGTCAACATGACTATGAAGCAAGTGATATAGCCATATTATATCGTACCAATGCTCAATCACGTGCCATTGAGGAAGCTTTGATGAAATCGAATATGGATTACCAAATATTTGGTGGTTTACGTTTCTATGACCGGAAAGAAATAAAAGATTTAATTGCTTATTTACGTTTAATTGCCAATCCTGATGATGATATTAGTTTTCGCCGGGTTGTTAATGAGCCGAAACGTGGCATTGGGGCAGCAACGATTGATAAATTACAAGCCTTTGCCAATATGTATGACTTATCACTCTTTGCAGCGATTGAACAAATTGAATTAGCAGGTCTATCTGCTCGTGCAACAAATGCTTTGAGAAAATTTCATGAGTTTATGTCTAACTTAATGAAGCAACAAGCATTTTTATCATCGACTGACATGATTGATGAAACCCTTCAAGTGAGTGGTTATTTAGATATGCTTGAAAACGATAAGACAGTTGAAGCACGAACACGCCTTGAAAACATTGAAGAGTTTAAGACGGTTGCCAAACAGTTCGAAGACCGTGAAGCGTTAGACGATGAGGAAGAACCCCAAGATGTATCGCCCTTAGTCGCTTTCTTAACGGACTTAGCGCTCATTGCCGATATTGACTCAATGGATGAGGAAGAAACTGAAGAAGAAGAAAAAATCACACTCATGACCTTGCATTCAGCTAAAGGACTGGAATTCCCAGTTGTCTTTTTAGTTGGTATGGAAGAGTCCTTATTCCCACATAGCCGCTCATTATTTGATGAGAAGGAAATGGAAGAAGAACGTCGTCTAGCTTATGTTGGTGTGACACGTGCCGAACAATTATTGTATCTCACCCATGCGACTATGCGGACTGTGTTTGGTAGAACAAATTACAATGACAGAAGCCGCTTTATCGATGAAATACCAGACCATTTCATTGATGGCATGGAAGAAGGGATGTTACGTCCATTTGAAAAAACGACGATGAATCGTTATCGCCATCCACATGAGAAACGCGAGAAAAAACGATCCACCGTCATTAAACAAGAAACAACAGGTGCCCAGTCGGCCGCTTGGCAAGCAGGTGATAAGGCATCACATAAAAAATGGGGTGTCGGAACAGTCGTTGCTGTTCGGGGTGAAGCTGATGATTTAGAGTTAGATATTGCCTTTCCAGCACCGACAGGAATCAAACGATTGTTAGCAAAGTTTGCACCGATTACGAAAGAATAAGAAGGTGTTTTCATGAATGAATTAGAAGTGAAAGAGCAAATGGCTGCCTTAATTGAAAAATTAAATAAATATGCACATGCTTACTATGTTTTAGATGAACCGATTGTGCCTGACTCAGCTTATGATGAACTATTTCATAAGCTCTTAGACTTAGAAGAAAAGTACCCGGAATTAGCTCATGACCATTCACCAACTAAACGTGTTGGGGGAGAGCCTTTATCCGCTTTTGAGAAGCATGAACATGTCGTACCGATGCTTAGTTTAAGTAATGCCTTTGATGAGGAAGAAATAAAAGACTTCCATCGCCGGGTAACAGAGGGACTTGGACGTCAAGTTGCTTATGTTTGTGAATTAAAAATCGATGGCTTAGCCATTGCTTTAACCTATGAAAATGGCCAACTCCTTCGAGGGGTTACACGAGGAGATGGACAAGAAGGCGAAGTCGTGACAAGTAATTTGCGCACGATTAATAGTGTGCCATTAACAATTAAAGAAAAGCGGACGATTGAAGTTCGTGGTGAAGTCTTTATGCCGAAAGCATCTTTTGAATCCCTTAATGAAACAAGGGCTCAACAAGGTGATTCTTTATTTGCTAATCCGCGTAATGCAGCAGCTGGCTCAATCCGTCAACTTGACCCGAAAATTGCTGCATCTCGAAATTTAGATGTCTTTTTATTCGGTTATGGCGAATGGGAGATTGATGAATTAGAGAAACATTCGGATCGGCTGGACTATTTAAAGGAACTTGGTTTTAAAATCAACCACAATACGAAACGTTGTGAAACGATTGATGATGTTTTAGCCTTTATTCATTATTGGACTGAACGCCGCAATGATCTGCCTTATGAAATTGATGGGATTGTCATTAAAGTAGATGACATTAATGAACAAGATGAACTTGGCTTTACAGCACGTACACCACGCTGGGCAACAGCTTTTAAATTCCCAGCCCAAGAGGCAATTACAACATTAAGAGACATCGAATTAAGTGTCGGTCGTACAGGTGTCGTCACACCGACAGCTATTTTAGAACCCGTCTTTGTTGATGGTTCAACAGTTGGCCGGGCAACCTTGCATAATGCAGACCAAATTAAAGCATTAGATGTTCGACTTGGCGATACAGTCGTCTTAAAAAAAGCAGGCGACATTATCCCGAAAATCGTCCGTGTCGTTCTTGAGGAACGTCAAGGAGATGAAGAGCCATATGAAATGCCGACAACTTGTCCAGCTTGTCACAATGAGCTTGTTCATTTAGATGAAGAAGTAGCATTACGCTGCATGAATCCAAGCTGTCCTGCTCAATTAGTAGAGGGACTCATCCATTACGTCTCACGTGAAGCCATGAATATTGATGGACTTGGTGAAAAAGTAGTTCAACAATTATATAATCATGAACTTGTCAGTAAAATTGATGATTTATATCGTTTAGAGAAAGATGAATTACTCCAATTAGAACG
>DATGTP010000046.1:0-13254 GCA_035301825.1 Pseudogracilibacillus sp.
TATTGCACAAGATCACAAAGAAAGACTACATATTAAAGGAATAGATGCCTTTATTCCAAAGTATGAAATTGATGCAGCCTATCAGGAGACCAAGTGGTTAGCGGGTATCGCTATTTTTCCGCCGACAGAACATTATATGAAAAAAGAATTAACAAAGTTCTTTGAGTATATGGCTAATGGTTTACCGATTATTTGTTCTAACTTCCCGGTATGGGAAGCTTTTATCGAACAATATGAGTGCGGCTTAACAGTTGATCCAGAAGATGATCAATCGATTCATGACGCCATTAACTATTTACGCGAACATGAAAAAGAGCGACAGCAAATGAGTTTAAATGGAATGAAAGCTGTTAATGAAGAATTAAATTGGCGCAAAGAAGCGGAAAAACTAATTAATTGGTATGAGCAACTTATAAAGGAACGTGACAAATGACACAAAAAGAAAAGCCTTTAATATCAGTTATTACACCGACTTATAATGCAGAGCGTTTTATTGAAGAAACGATTGATTCAGTATTAGCACAAACATATGACCATTGGGAAATGATTCTTGTAGATGATGCATCACAAGATCAGACGGTTGAAATTGTTGAAAGATATTGCCGGCAAGATGAGCGAATAAAATTGATTCAATTAGAAGAAAATAGTGGATCAGCCGTTGCTCGAAATACGGCAATGGATCATGCAAATGGTCGTTTTATCGCCTTTTTAGATAGTGATGATCTTTGGCTACCAGAAAAGCTAGCGACTCAACTATCCTTTATGTTAGAGAATAATGTTGCCTTTTCATTTACACAGTACCGCCGGATGACGGAAGAGGGTAGATTGACAAATGGTGTGTCAAAAATGAAAATGCAAGTAGAATATGATGAGTTAATGAAGCAATGTATTATAGGTTGTTTAACTGTTATGTTAGACATGGAACGAGTTGGCCATGAACGAATGGTTAATATTCGAACGAGACAAGATTATGTCTTTTGGCTAACGATTATGAAAAAAGGAATTCCAGCCTATGGCATACCAGAAGTTTTAGCTCATTATCGCTTAGTTGACAATTCAATTTCTAGTAATAAACTGAAAGCTGCTAAGCGTAATTGGGAAGTCTATTATAAGATAGAGGAGCAAAGCTTGTTAAGAAGTATGTGGTATTTTGCTAATTATAGTATTCGATCAATTATTCAAGTATTAAAATTTAAGTTTGTGAAATAAGGTAATGGATGGTGCAAAGAATTAATGAGAAATTATATTGATGAGATATTAAAACGTAAAGATTTAATCGTATATTTAGTCAGGTCAGGTTTAAAAGCCGAACACCGTAACAGTTATTTAGGTTATTTTTGGTGGCTACTAGATCCGTTATTAAGTATTATGATTTATTACTTCTTAATGGTTGTTATCTTACAACGAGGTGGAGAAGATTTTGCGATATTCCTCGTTATCGGGATTATTGTGTGGCGCTGGATTAGTACATCAATTAATTCATCCGCAAATGCTATATTACGTTATAGTTCAATTATTAACCAAGTATATTTACCGAAGTTTATCTTTCCCTTGTCATTTACAATTACACAATTAATTAACTTCTTATTTGGATTAATTGTTATTGCTATTGCAGTGATTGCATTAGGAGTTACACCGACTTGGCATCTTGTTTTGTTGCCAATTCCAATAGTTGTCACCTTAACATTCTTATTAGCACTTGGGTCAGTCCTTGGTTTTTTCACAGTGTTTGTAAGGGATATCGACAATGTTTTAACACATATTATTCGTTTATTTTTCTATGCATCACCGATTATTTGGGAAGGTGGACGTTTGCCAGACAAATATAGCTTTTTCGTAGATATTAATCCAATTGCTATGATAGTTGATTCCTTCCGTGATGTGATTATGTATCACCAAGTGCCGAATTTTATTAAATTAGGTGGTATTTTAGTCGTGTCGATTGTTGTTATTTTTATCATGTTAAATCATTTTAGTAAAAATGAGCACAAAATTATTAAAGCATTATAAAGAGGGTTATCGATGTTAAATAATAAAAATGAACAGATGGAACAAGAAGAGACAAAGGATATTGTTATCGATGCAGAAAAGGTTGGCGTCTATTATGATAGACGAAATGATGATGATATAAAGTCGCGCTTAATCCATTTATTTAAACCAAAAGATGTGGAAGAAAAGCAGGAAGAACGATTTTGGCCATTACAAGATATTACGTTTGAAGGTTATCAAGGTGAAATACTAGGTATTATCGGTTCAAACGGTGCTGGAAAGACAACTTTAAGTAAAGTGATTACTGGCATTATTCGAAATGACCGTGGTGATTTAATGGTCGATGGTAAAGTAACTGCTTTGTTTTCATTTGGTATGGGGTTTAATAAAGAGTTAACAGGTAGAGAGAACGTCTATTTAAATGGAATGATGCTCGGCATAGAGAAGAAGTTGATTAATGAATATATAGAAGACATTCATGAGTTCTCTGAAATAGGCGAATTTATCGATCAACCGATGAAATTTTATTCGAGTGGAATGAAAGCACGTCTAGGCTTTAGTGTTGCGGCACATTTACAACCGGAGATACTCATTCTTGATGAAGCATTGAATACAGGGGATGCTAAATTCGGTCGTAAAGCTGCAGAAAAAATGAAAGAGCTCGTTATGAATGCGAAAATGGTTATAATTGTAACGCATAGCTTGCGATATGCACAACGTAATTGTGATCGTCTCATTTGGCTTCATAAAGGTGAAGTAAAAGAAATAGGTGATCCGAAAACAATTGTTGCAAATTACCGGGCATCTGTACCGAAGCGAGTGAAGAAAAAACGAAGCTTAGAATTAAACAAGACAGAAACGACGATCAAGAAAAATGTTGTCATCCAAGCCACAGATGTTGGGCTCGCCTATTCTTTAGGGCGGGGGAGAGACTATTGGGCTTTAAAGCGAATGAACTTTACGATTTATGAAGGTGAAGTTGTAGGAATTATCGGTCATAATGGGGCAGGGAAAAGTACCTTATGTAAAGTTTTAACTAACATATTACAGCCAGATTATGGACACATTAAAATTAATGGTGCCACATCTTCTTTACTAGGTTATGGGACAGGTTTTAACCCGCAATTAACAGGGACAGATAACATTTATTTAAATGGTATGCTTCTTGGCATTCCGAAACATATTATTGATAGTAAATATGAAGAAATTGTAGAATTTTCAGGTGTTCGTCGAGTGATCGATCGCCCGATGAAGAATTATTCAAGTGGGATGCGGGCTCGTTTAGGCTTTAGTATTGCAGCTATCTTGCAACCCGATATATTTATCATTGATGAAGCTTTATCAACAGGTGACTTGTCATTTAGAGAAAGAGCGACAGAGCGAATTCAAGAAATGATTGATTATGCTAAGGCGGTTGTAATCGTGTCACATAGTATGGATTTTGTTGAAAAAGTCTGTACACGTGCTATTTGGATCGAACAAGGCCGAATTGTTTACGATGGTGATGCTCAAACTGGTGTAGAAAAATACCGTGAAGCTATGGGTATTCCAAAAAGGAAAAAGAAAGTCGTCCGTAAGAAGAGAAATGTCGCTAAGAAAAATACGGTAGCGAAGAAAAACCCGGTAAAGCAAGGGGCAAAAAAGAAAACAGTTAAGGCAAAGGCTGAGACAACGGGTGCTCAACCAAAAAAGGTAAGGCCTAAAAAGAAAGTGAATACAAAAGGAACAGCTGCGAATACGAAAAAAGCAGTTCCTAAGAAAAATATAGAAGCAAAAAAGAAATCAGAAACGAAACAAGGAAAGAAAAAAGCTCCGGAGAATACAGTTGAAACGAAAAAACTGGATGAAAGCTAGTATATAGGTGGTGAAAGTGTCATGGGGATAAAAAGAGTACTCGTTAATAGTGTTGATTGGTTATTATATCGAGTAATATCAGATAAACAACGTGAAAAAATATCAAATATCGTATCTGAAGAGCGAAAGGATCAAATTAAGAAAATCGTGAACTATGGTACTCATCGTGCAGCACAAATGAAAGTGAAACAACTTAAAAACCACCTGTATACACTCGGTTTTGAAGAAAAAGCTTTAGAATACTTAAAGAAAGAGCTTGAAAATGAATCAAAGGCAAATGTGAAGCGGATGGTAGCTTGGGAAATAGCACTTTATTACGCTAATCAATATACGGCAGAAGATGCGGAGAAAGCATTACAGTATATTCGTCTTGCAAAAGCAGGAGAAAAAAATCGCGATAATATTCGCCGGATATCTATTGTTGAAGCGGAAAGTTTAGCCCATTTAAATCGGAGGCAAGAAAGCTCTCAAGTAATTGAAGAAGCTCTTAAATTAAAAAAACATCCTGATCTTTATTTAGCACTTGCTAACTTAGAAGATGATGCCTTTAAGAAAATCGATTGGTTAAATAAAGCATATGAAATGTATCATCGAACACCGGTTACGTTCAAAACGAATGACAACCCAACTTATGATGATTTAGCTATGAAACAAAGTCATAAAAAGGTTGAGACGCCTGTTAAAGTATCGATTATTTTGCCAGCTTATAATGCAGAAGAAGGTATACAAATTGCCATTGAGTCGATATTAGAGCAGACATGGTCTAATTTAGAACTGATTATTGTAGATGATTGTAGTACAGATAATACGAAAGATGTTATCGAGCAATATGCGGCGTCAGATGACCGAATAAAGGTGTTTTCAACACCTTCGAATAGTGGACCTTATGTTGCTCGAAACATTGGGCTTAAGGCTGCAAAAGGGAAGTATGTCACGATTAATGATGCAGATGATTGGTCACACGAACAAAAAATTGAAGTTCAAGTAACCCACTTAGAGGGCAATCCAAATATTATTGCTAATACATCAGGACATGCTCGTTTGACAGAGGAAGACTTGAAGTTTTATCGTAGGGGAACCCCTGGGAAGTTCATCTTTCCAAATATGTCATCGATTATGTTTAGACGTGAAGAGGTGTTAGAAACAATTGGTTATTGGAACTGTGTTCGCTTTGCTGCAGATGGTGAATTTAAACGCCGTTTAATTAAAGCATTTGGCAAAGAAAAATATATTGATTTGGATACAGGGCCTATGTCTCTTCCACGTCAATCTGTTTCATCCTTAACGAGCAGTTCTGCTTTTGGTTACAATGGTTATTTTATGGGCGTAAGAAAAGAGTATGTGGAAAGCTTAGAATACTATCATAAGCATGGAAAGAGCTTAAAATATCCTTATCCACAAGAAGAAATACTTTTTCCAGTTCCGCGACCTATGTGGCCGAATAAATTAGAAGGTAAACGAACATTTGACCTTGTCATTGTAGGCGACTTCAGATTATTAGCAGATAGAGATAATCAAGCATGGCAAGAAGTTGAAGCAATGATGAAAACATCAGATCAAACAATTGGACTCATTCAGACTTACTATTTTGAATTGGATAGTCCCATTAATATAGCAGAAGATGTGAGACAGTACGTCGATGGTAGTCGGGTCGAAATGCTTGTTTACGGTGAGAATGTGGAAGCGAAGATTGTGTATATCATTGATCCGGACACTTTCCAACTCAAGCAAAAGTATATTCCAAATATAAAGGCAGACCGTGTTAATGTCGTATTAACGAAAGATGTGAATGAACATCTTTTACAATTAATTGAAAAGAATTTACATCTAACTATTACATCATGTATACCGTTCAATGATACTGTAAAGGAACAAGTGCAATTGAATCGATATACGATGGCAAGACAGAATTGGGTGAATGAATGTGGGGCAAATACAAAAAAATAAGCAAACGATAAAAAGTGATCTTAATAAATTAATCACTCAATTAAATGATGACATTAACCATCTATCACATAAAAATCAAGAGACGAGTGAACGATTAGTTCGGTATGAAAAAGACTTTACTCGTCTTCAAAATAATTTGTTGTTTAAACTTTTAAATAAATCTTATGTTAAACAGAAGTTGAAAAATGGACTGGCATATATGGTCGGTCGTCGTAATCTCAAAAGACTATATAGTGAAACTTATAAAAATAAACAAGCAAGTAATGATTTGAAAAAGGATTTACGAGCTTTATATGAGGATGGGTTTATTGAATCGACCATTGATAAGTTTGAAAGATTATATGTGGAGACGAAGAATCAATATGTAAAAAGAGCAGTTGCATGGGAGCTCTTATTTTGGCATGCGAATAAACAAACTAAAGTAGGCGCTGAACAGGCTCTACTTTATTTTTTTGATAGTTGTTATAAAGAGCGAGATGAACATAAACTGCAAGAAAAAGCGATTCTTGCGTCCGAATGTATGGTTACACTTGGCTTATATGAGGAAGCGGAAAAATTACTCTCATTTGCGAGTCGATTAAACGAGAATCATAATCTTGTATTGGCAAAAGCAAATGTTGCACAAGGGATGATTGAACGGATTTATCTATTTAATGCCGTTTATACGGCATATCAATTAGAGCCAATCAGTTTAAAAAATAATTATAGTTCATTCCCTTATGCCCAACTTGATGCACATGCAGATGAAGTGATAAACCATGAGAAGAAAGTAAGTATAATCGTTCCAGCATACAATGCAGAAGAACTCATTCACATTACATTAGATTCATTAATGAAACAAACATGGGCTAATCTCGAAATACTTGTTGTAGATGATTGTAGTTCAGATGGAACTTATGAGATTGTGTGTGAATATAAAGAAAAAGATAAGCGGATTTCACTTTATCAAACACCTAAAAATAGTGGTGCATATACAGCACGAAATATAGGACTTAAGCACGCAAAAGGTGACTTTGTAACAATTAATGATGCTGACGATTGGTCACACCCACGAAAAATAGAAATACAAATGAAACACTTATTGGAACATGACCATGTGATAGCAAATACGTCACAACTCAGTCGAGTGACAGAGAACTTATTTGCCTATCGAAGAGGAACAAGAGGTACTTATATTTTTTCTAATATGTCTTCCCTTCTATTTAGACGAGAAGCGGTTATGGAGAAGCTCGGATATTGGGATTCTGTTAGATTTGCTGCTGATGGTGAATTCAAGCGAAGGTTGCAAAGACAGTTTGGTAGGGAGGCAGTTATTGATCTTGATACGGGCCCATTATCATTGGCCTTACAAAGCGAACACTCCTTAACAGCAAATTCAGCCTTCGGTTATCATGGAGCCTTTGTAGGAGCAAGAAAGGAATATGTTGAAAGCTTTGAACATTATTACAAAGAATCAGAGTCCTTATACTACCCGTATCCTTTAATTGAACGAAAATTTCCTGTTCCGAAACCGATGTTACCATCATATCAAAAAGGTGAGCGTTATGTTGATATGATTATCGTAGCTGACTTATACCATTTAACAAAAGAACAATTAAATATGTTAGAGCAATTGTTAATGATTCATCAAGAAAAAGGTTGGACGACTGGTCTTGTTCATATGCCAGTCTATTCGAAATTAAGTGGTCAAAATAAGATTGACGACAAAGTGAGATCTTGGATTGATGGAGAAAGAGTACAGTCGATCGTTTACGGTGAAGTTATTCGAAGTCAGCTTGCAATCATACTTACTATTACATCATTTGAAAAATTGCAGAAATATATTCCAAAGATAAAAGTGCTTACAACTTTAAATGTAGTAGATGAAACGGTTGTAAACCATTATAATAGAGTAAATACAATTAAATTAAGAGATATTCGTAATCATCATATGACCATTTTTAACCGAAAAGGAAACTGGTTTTATTTTGATGAAGCAGCAAAAATGAAAGTAAATCAGACCTTTAAACAAGAATTAAAATATATACCTTTTAGAAAGTATTATTGGAAAAATGAAGAGAACCAATTTATGAAAGACTATGTTGAACGAGTGAATGCTTTTCAACTAGAAGAAGGAGGTGGCATCTATGAGTAAACAAGAAGAACTCTTATTAGAAGAAAAAAAGCAACACTATCAATATAAGCAAAAAGAACTTACAAAACAGATTAACCGTATCGAAAAGAGTAGAAGTTGGCAATATAGTAAACCGATTCGGTTATTACAAAGAATGAAAGATCGAATTATTCCAAGCGGAATGAATAAAACTGTAGCTGAGCAATTGCGTAAGGAAAATATCATGCTGAAGCAAGAATTGTTAAAACAAGAAGAACAGATTGAACAAATGGGTGAATTTGTGAGTCAGATGAATTCATTAGACCGAGAAGGTTATTTAAGAGACTTAAAAAATAGTGGAAAGCTTTTAAACTATTTACAATCCTATTCATCGGATAAGCGTCGACTGAACGAAGCAATGAAAGAAACTTTAATCTATATTGCGAGACTTTATATGAATGAATCTGATGAAAAAAGAGACTATGTCTATCGAATAGTGAAAGATAGTTTACATGTAGATGAACTACCTGAATTCATATTACGACCTGGTTTAGAAAATAAGCTTGCCTTATCAGAAGTAGCTTCATATCGTGCTAGTTTAGCCATGCGGTTAAGACAATATCAATATGATCAAGCCCTACCAGAATGGATACTAGATGATAAACGACTCGCCTATCAATTTGTGAAACAATTTAATATATTAACACCGAAAGTAGATGAGAAGACCTATTCAATTGAAACGATTCCTCGCCAAACGGGGATTGTTATTAAACCCGTCGATGGTGCAGGAGCACGCGGAGTTTATATCGTCCATGATGAAGAAAATATTGTTGACGTTAAAAAACATGAACGTCTAAGCAGTTGGGATGATTTGATCAAGCATTTGCATGACGATTTACAAGAAGGTGCTGTTGCAGAAGATGCATGGATGATTGAAGAGGTCATCTATGAAGATAAACAAACATTTAAAACAGGGCGAGATCTTAAATTTTATATGTTTTATGGTAAAGTAGGAGTCATCTTAGAGATTGTGCGTTATCCAGAATTACGTCAATGTTGGTGGACGGGAGACTTAAGACGAATACATGTTGGAAAATATGATGAGTCATTGTTCCAGGGGCAAGGTGTAACAGAAAATCAAATTAAAATGGTCGAGCAATTAAGTAAAGCAATTCCGGCTCCATTTATACGTATCGACTTTTTACAAGGTGAAGAGGATCTTGTATTTGGTGAATTTACACCGAAACCAGGGAACTATGATGAATTTAACGACGAAGTCGATCAGCAATTAGGAGATTTATTTATTAAAGCACAGAGCGAGATCGAAAAAGCATATTTAAACGGAGAAGAGTTTAATCAGATTCAAGCGATATTAAATAACGAAAAAAGTTTATTGAGTGACATGTAGGAGGAACATTAATGAGTACAAACGACAAAAATTGGTTGTCACATTTAGCACCAGAAATGATCGCAGAAGTTCATGGGAATTATTTTGATGCTTATTTATTAGCTTTAGAGGGATGGCGTCGAGGTTTACGATTAGAATGGCATGTTGAGGATTCAGAAAGATTTAAAGATATGCGAACATGGTTTGTGAGTCATCCAGGACAGTTATTTACCTTAGCATCAGAAGAAAGAAAGCATTATTTCTTTAGAACACGTGGGGATAAAGTAACGAATGAAGCGGTTGACTTAGGGATGGATAAAGTAAAGACGAAAGAGATTTTAACAAAACATCACGTTCCCGTACCAAAAGGGTTTGCCTTTGATCATAAAACGTCAGAAAACAGTATTGTAAAAAAAGTGAACAAACTCACTTATCCACTCGTTGTAAAGCCTAAAGATGGAAGCTTTGGGCGTGATGTATTTACAAATATTCAAAATGAAGATGAACTGCTAAATATCGTTCAACGAATGAAGAATAATACTGACTATGAACAGTTTATGGTAGAAGAACATGTTGAAGGTGACGATTATCGTTTATATGTGGTGGATGGTGAAGTCGTAGGTGCTATGTTACGTCGACCTCCTAATATCGAAGGAAATGGTAAACATTCGATTGAACGATTAATTAAGCGGAAAAATCGCTTGAGACGAACAAACCCGCGCTTAATTGATTGTCCGATTCAAATAGATGATGAGTTAGAGCAACATATTAAACGATATGGATATACAACTCAATCTGTTTTAGCTGATGGTGAGAAGTTAAACTTAAGTACGAAGTGTAATATATCGCTTGGTGGCGACCCAATAGGTGTTTTACATGACCTATCAGATGAAATTAAACAAATTGCAATCGATGCAATAAAAAGTATTGATGGGCTAGTTCATGGTGCAGTTGATGTATTAGCAAATGAAACGACAGGTGAACAAGTTGTAATCGAGCTAAATCCAACAGCACAAATGGGCGGATTACTTTTCCCAATTGAAGGAGAAGCAAGTGATATTCCATCTGCAATTATTGATTATTATTTCCCAGAGACGAAACAAGTTGAAACGGAAAAACATAAAATGTACTTTGACTTCTTTGAAGTGTTAGAACCACTTATTTCACGAGAGTCAGTTATATCGACAGTGACACCTGCCTTAGTTGGTAAAATTTATATGAAGAAATATGTCGTTTATGGTGACGTTTTGAATTTAGGTTATCATTTAGGTTTAAGGAAACAAGCTTTCGAACGTGAATTACACGGCCAAGTAAGTATTATAGAAAATGATGAAATTGAAGTGCTTGTTGCGGGGTTAGACGAAGAGATGGTGAATGACTTCCGAAATGGTTTATTGGAAGATGAAGAACGAGCTGTTGTTGAAGATATTTTAGAAGAAGATTTTGATGGCTATGTAAGGATTGGCTTTGATGCAGAGGCTAATACGAAAGTATTGCAAGAAGATTTAGATGATGTATTAAATAATTTATCAATCGTTCAAAAAGAAATAAAAACGCTTGAAGTGAGAAAGCGAAAATTAGTAAATAGTACATCATGGAAGATGTCTAAGCCGATTCGTTCAATAGGGGCTATTTTTAAGAAGAAAAAGTAATAAACAAAGTTAGTGTTTAGGGGGACAATAAAGTGGATTATTCGAAAATTATAAGTTTACCACAATTAACAAATGAAATAACAAAAAGTGCACGAAAAACACGTTTAGATGCTTTTGCTGTAGCTGTTGAAGGTTGGCGTCGAGGCTTGAAACTAAAATGGTATACAAAGGATTCAGAGCACTTTCAAAATATGATTATCTTTGGTGTGAACCCACCAGGACGTCTATTTTCATTATCAAGTGAAGAGCGAACACATTACTTTTTCCGAACACGTGGCGACAAAGTAACGAATGAAGCAGTCGAATTAATGGATGATAAAGGAATAACTAAACGTATTATGGAAGAGAATGATATTTACGTTCCACAGGGAAAGTCATTCAGTGAAATAGATACGGATGAGGATATTATCGCCTATAGTCGTACAATTGATTACCCACTCGTATTTAAGCCGACGAATGCTAGTTTAGGTGACGGTGTTGTTACAAATATTGATGATGAAGATGAACTACGTGAAGCAATTTTTTATGTTCGTGAAGAACTTGGCTACCCTGATGCCGTATTAGAGCAACATGTTGAAGGTAGAGAATTTCGTGTCTATGTTGTTCATGATAAAGTTGTTGCAGCCTATAATCGAATTGCAGCGAATATAACAGGTGATGGGGAAAGTACCATTGAAGAATTAATTATCGAAAAGAATCGTCAACGCCGTAAAAATGCGCGTTTAAATAGTTGTCTAATCGATATTGATCTTGAAATATTAAAGTTCATTCATAAAAAAGGTTATTCCCTTGATAGTGTACCGGCAAAGGGAGAGTATTTACCTTTACGTCAAAAGACAAACGTATCATCAGGGGGGGACCCGATTGATGTTACAGACACGATTTCAAAAGAAATGAAAGACTTAGCTGTTGCAGCTGTACAAGCTGTACCAGGCTTGCACCATGCTGGTGTTGATATTATAGAAAATGCATCTGGTAAAGGTAAAGCTCCAGGTTATGTTATTGAAATAAATGCAACTGCACAAATTGGGGGCATTTTATATCCATTAGAAGGAACAGCACGTAATATTCCAGCATCGATTATCGATTATTATTTCCCAGAGACGAAAGGAATGGACACGACAGACTCGAAAGTGTATTTTGATATGTCGACAGTTCTTGAACCGATGGAAAGTCGAACAGCAATGGAAGTAGAAGTAGCACCTGCTCCGAAAGGAAAACTATATGCTAAGCGATATGTCGTTAAAGGAGACGTACAAAGGGAAGAATATCATATTTGGCTAAGGCGCCAGGCATTGAAGCTAGGTATTCATGGCCATGTAAATAATTTCGCATTTGATGAAATTGAAGTCATTGCAGCAAGTACAGACAAACAAAAAGTTAAACAATTTAGTAAATTGTTAGACCAATATACGAATGGGTCACGTATTAATAAAATTGAATCAGAAGACTATGATGAACCAATTACAGTAGGCTTTGAAATTCTAGAACTATTTAACACCTACAATTTACGTTCGACAAGACAATCATTACGTAAAGCGGAATTAGAACTTATTCGCTTGCAACGTAAACGTGATAGATTAGCGAAAGATATTGACCATATTGAAACAAGTACATCATGGAAGATAACGAAGTTAATTAGAGTACTGAAGCGAAAATAATAGATAGAGAGGCGGCTTATTGATGGCACAACGAAAGTTTACATTAGGAGCAACTGGAGATATCCTGCTTCATAAACGTGTATACAATAAAGCGAAGCAAAAAGATGGTAGTTACAACTTTGATAAGATGTTCGAGAATGTTGAACACTTATTTGATGAAGATCAATTAATTATTGTTAACCAAGAGTCAATTATTGCAGGAGAGGAATTAGGACTTTCAGACTTCCCACACTTTAATAGTCCTGTAGAAATCGGTTATAAATTAAAAGATTTAAATGTTGATATTGCCAATATAGCAAACAATCATATTTTAGATCATGGAGAAAAAGGTATTTTAAAATCCATTGAAAACTGGGAAAAAATAGGCTTACCTTATGTAGGGGCTTATAAATCAGAAGAAGATCAAAATACATTACGTATCTTTCATAAAAATGGATTGAAAGTATGCTTTATTTCTTATACAAAAGGATTAGGTGGTAAAAAGCCGCCTAAAGGAAAAGAGTATTTAGTAAATCACTATGGTACAACAAGATATAATGGTTATCGAGATGTAGCAGGTTTAAGGCGATTAATTGCAGATATTAAGAAACAAAACTTAGCAGATGTATTTGTAGTATCAATTCATTTTGGAAAAGAGTATCAGATGGAACCGACTGCATATCAAAAGGAAAC
>DATGTP010000047.1:0-24953 GCA_035301825.1 Pseudogracilibacillus sp.
ATCTGAATCAACGTTTATTAAAGGGGGAAAAGCATGTATACCTATAGTCAGTTTGCTGTAGATGGGAATTTCATTTTATTAAGGCCCTTATTTATTACTTTATTTGTTTTTATTGCACTTTTATTTATTTGTTTATTATTACCGGGGCGGATCCGTCGCCTTATCAACGGTTTGACGACAATTATAACTTCGGTTTTTGTTCTCGTCTTTGGGTCCTTGTTGCTCTTTTTTGATGCGATTTTAATCGATGAGCTTGGTCTTGCTAGTGATTCAGTTAATACTTACTTTTATATTGGGATAGTTATTTTAGCTATCTTGAATCCGATTCTCTTTTTCTCACGCAAGAAGAAGGCGCGTCAAGCGGATGAAGAAGCCTTGCAAGAAGTTCGATAATTTTCTTTCATTTTAAGGATGGGTCGTATTATAATAATGGGAAAGACTGAAGGAAGAAGGCTGACAAAATGAAACAAGATTTTGCTATTATTGGGCTCGGGCGTTTCGGTGGCAGTATTTGTGAGGAGCTTGCTTTGAAAGGGATGCATGTCCTCGCGATTGACCGGAATGAACAACGGATTAATGAGTTTAAAAATATTGCGACCCATTCGATTATTTTAGATGCAACAAATGAGGAAGCGTTGAAAGAGATTGGCATTCAAGAAGTCGATCATGTCATTGTTGCTATCGGTGATGATATTCAAGCGAGTATTTTAACGACGGTTATTTTATCTGATTTAAAAGTGAAGAAAATTACCGTGAAAGCTATGGATGATTATCATGAAAAAATCTTACGGAAAATCGGGGCCGATCATATTGTTCACCCTGAACGGGATATGGGGAAGCGGATTGCCCATAGTCTCATGTCAAATAACATTTTAGATTATTTAGAGCTGTCAGAACATCATAGTATCGTTGAAATTAAAGCCAGTCATAAAATGATTGGCAAAAATTTAATCGAGCTAGATGTTAGAAAAAATTACGGGTGTAACGTTGTCGGCATTAAGCGAGGGACAAGTATGAATGTATCACCAACGGCGACTGATACGATTACACCAGAAGATATTCTTATCATTATTGGCTCTAATGAAGACATTGATAAGTTAGAAAAAGATTTAGTGACAACATAAAGAAAGCTTCCAACTCAAGGTGAGTTGGAAGCTTTTTACTTATACTTCCATAATGATCGGCATGATCATCGGCTTACGCTTGGTCTCTTCATATAAGAATGGCGCAATGACATCGATGATTTCATTTTTAATTTCTGACCATTTTGTTGTTTTACGATCTAACATTTTATTGATATGTCTTGTGACAAGTTTTTGTGCTTCGTTAATTAAGTCTTCTGATTCACGCATATAAACGAATCCACGTGAAATGATATCAGGACCTGAAGCAATCTTGAATTCTTTCATGTTAATGCTGACAACCACGATCACTAAACCTTCTTCAGATAAGATGCGGCGGTCACGTAAGACGATATTTCCAATATCACCAATCCCGCTCCCATCTACATAAACAGAACCAGAAGGAATTTTTCCAGCGACGCGTGCTGAATCCTTACTTAACGCAAGGACATCCCCATTATCCATAAGGAAGGTATTTTCCTCTTTCACACCACATTCAACAGCAAGCTGAGCATGTTTCACCTGCATACGGTGTTCCCCGTGAATCGGCATGAAAAACTTCGGCTGAATTAAGCGAAGCATTAACTTCTGCTCTTCTTGACTTCCGTGACCAGACGTATGAATCTTACTATGTGGTCCATGAATGACATTGGCACCAGCACGTGTTAATAAGTTAATTGTTTTACTTACACTTACACTGTTACCTGGAATCGGTGTCGATGAAAAGACGACTGTATCGCCAGGGTTAATTGAAATTTGGCGATGTGTGCCATTTGCAATACGAGAAAGGGCAGCCATTGGCTCACCTTGTGATCCCGTACATAAGATGGCAATTTCATTAGCAGGATAACGATTAATTTGATTCACTTCGATGAACACATCTTTCGGTGCATCAATATAACCAAGCTCACGCCCGATTTCAACCGCAGCCTCCATACTTCTTCCGATAATTGCTACTTTACGACCGAACTTCATCGCCGCATCAACTACTTGTTGCAAACGATAAATGTTCGATGCAAATGTTGCAAAAATAATACGTCCATTATCAACTTGATTAAACAAATCTAAAATATTGTCTTTAACGATTTGTTCAGACATCGAAAATCCAGGGACTTCACTATTCGTACTATCTGACAGTAAACAAAGTACACCTTCACGACCAATCTCAGCCATTTTAGCTAAGTTAGCTGGTTCACCAACCGGAGTGAAATCAAATTTGAAATCCCCCGTATGAACGATATTTCCAGAAGGTGTCTTCACAACAACACCATAAGCATCTGGAATACTATGTGTAACATGGAAAAATGAAACTGACATTTTACGGAATTTAACAATGTCATCTTCTTTAATTGTGTGTAATTTTGCATTACGTAATAAGCCGTGTTCTTCTAATTTTTTACGAATTAATCCAACTGCAAGTTTCCCTGCATAAATCGGTACATTTAGTTCACGCAATAAAAAGGGAATCCCACCAATATGGTCCTCATGGCCATGTGTGACGATTAAACCTTTAATTTTATCGCGGTTTTGCGTTAAATAGGTATAATCCGGGATGACGTAATCAATACCTAATAACTCGTCTTCCGGGAACTTAATACCAGCATCAATTAAAATAATTTCATCTTGAAACTGGACTGCATAAGTGTTTTTACCAATCTCATCTAAACCACCTAAGGCAAAAACCGCTGTTTGATCATTTTTAACAAATTTCATCTGACTATACGCTCTCAATCTCAAACAGTTCAGATGCTTGTTCGTATGCTAAATGTTTACCCTCTAATTTTTGGATTAATTCAATGTTGTATGCACGGTCGGCTATTTTATCACGTGCATCTCTTTCTGATTCTGCTTCTACATATAAACACTTCGTATGTTCGCGAACAGGCGCAATATCGCCCTGCTCTTGATATAAAACTTTATAAATCATCATATCTCTCCTACTAAATTTAATTTTCCGTCTCTGTCTTCCATTTTCCATATTGAACTGTCGTATCGTAAGTTAGGTTGTTTACTTTAATTGTTAGTCGGAACACGTTCGTTACCTAAAAGTTCCTTCCATTTCTTTCGTAGCTTTTCCTTTAGGCGTTTAAACATCACCTACATCTCCCCTCATTTTCTCTGAGTCAAGAAAAGCATGAAAAACTAACCGTCCAATCCCTGTCATCTTCATTATAATATGAATCGGCCAATAATGGAATGATTAAGTGCAAAAAACATTTTTATTTATTATATGTTAAAAGGCCGATTCCATTCGGAATCGGCCTGAGCTCACCTTATTTTCTTTTTTTCAGCAGGCCATTTCTCAGACCTAGAGCAGGCTAAATGCCATTGCCGCTTATGAAAAAGGAGAGTGGGGGAGACTTTTTTTAATGCTTATTCAATGGCGCTAGCACCTTCTGGTGCTGAAAATGGATCATCTTGATTAATATGATCGTAAAACATCACGCCATTTAAGTGGTCGATCTCATGTTGAAAGACGATGGCTGGGTAACCTTTCAGGCGGAGTTTAACTTGTTCGCCTGCTTCATTATAAGCGCGGACGGTGATCCGTTTGTAACGGACGACATAGCCTTCGATCACTTCGTCGACGGATAGGCAGCCTTCGCCTCCTGCTAAGTAAGCTTGTTCAACTGAATGGCTAATAATTTTTGGATTGACCAGTCTGTAGTCGTATTGTTTGCCGTCATATTCGAAATAAATCGCGGTCATTTTCTTTGTGACACCGAGCTGGGGTGCGGCAATCCCAACGCCGGCGCGTAATTTATATTTTTCTGCCAGTTCTTCATCTTGACTGTTGATGATGAATTGACGCATCTTATTTAACAGTTCTTTATCTTCATCTTCGAGTGGAATTGGGACGTCTGCTGCTTTTTCGCGTAAGGCAGGATGTCCGTCACGAACGACATCTTCCATTGTTAACATGTGACATTCTCCTTCATTATCTTTAATCATTTTATATTTTATCATACAATGGGGTGAGTGAACACGTTTTTAAAATAGAAAATGAAAGTAGGGGTAATCTTGAGAAAGTATTTACATGTATTTATTTTAGGAGGGCTTGTTTTAATCTTAGCGGCTTGTGGGCAAAATAAGGAGGTCATTGAAGAGGTTGATGAAAGATTAAAGGATATTGTCAATCTTGAAAATAAGATTGATGAGCTGCGTTTCGATGTATCGGACTATTTAGAAGAAGAGCAATTTATTTTTAATGAGATGATGGATGAAGGGGACAAACTGGAGCAGGATCATATTCTTTCTTATAAGGAAGAAGTCGATCATATCATTGAGCGTTCTGATGAAAAGTTGGCTAATATGGATGATTTATTAGCTGATCGGGCAGATCAAGTAAAAGCGATTGATCCACTCACTGATGATATAAAAGATGAAGCCATGAGTGAACAGCTTTTAAAGGTGATCCAAGTTTTTGATGAGAGTGGTTCGGTCTTAGCTGACTTGCATGGCCATTATGCAGATGTCTTAAAGACGACGGCAGATTTATATCTTGTCTTTGAAAATGAAGGATTGTTTGCAGATGATGTTTACGAAATCGTTGATCGTGTTAATGAACAGTATGACCTCATTTCTGCAGATGAAGAAAAAATTGTTCAAATAGTCAATGAGATTAATGAGGAACAAAATACGCTTTACGAATTATTTAATCAATAAAGATTGTATTAATACAGTTTGTCAAAAAAGACTATAACAGAATAATACAGAATAGCCCTTAGACTATAACAGTGTTAGGGAAAACGGTTTCAGGAAACTGAACTAAAAAGCATCATAAATCGACCGAGAGACTAGGTTAAATAAAAAGATTGACCTTTTATGTACCTTTCATATAAACTAGAGAATAGGTGGTCGGTGTACTACTGATTACGATTTTTTGATTGTAACAGTTTAAGTAAGCAAGAATAAACTTATGATAAGAGGAAAGGAAGAGGTGACTTACTTTGAAACAAGTATTGCATGATATTGAAAACAAATTTGAAGTGTTTCAAATTTTGAATGAGAAAGGCGAAGTCGTAAATGAAGAATTTATGCCAGACCTTTCAGATGATGAGTTTGTCGAATTAATGAGAAGGATGGTTTATACGCGTGTGCTTGACCAGCGTTCGATCGCTTTAAACAGACAGGGACGTTTAGGATTCTATGCACCGACAGCAGGACAAGAAGCGTCACAAATTGCTAGTCATTTTGCTTTAGAGAAGGAAGACTTTATTTTACCAGGTTACCGTGATGTACCTCAGTTAATTTGGCATGGCTTACCATTATACCAAGCATTTTTATTCTCAAAAGGTCATTACCATGGGAACCAAATGCCTGAAGGTGTGAATGCTTTAAGCCCGCAAATTATTATCGGTGCGCAATATGTACAAGCGGCAGGGGTTGCTTTAGGTAAGAAATTACGTGGTAATCAATCAGTTGCCGTCACATATACAGGTGACGGTGGAACATCTCAAGGGGATTTCTATGAAGGGATTAACTTTGCAGGAGCATACAATGCACCAGCAATCTTCTTCGTACAAAATAACTACTTTGCGATTTCTGTTCCAGTTGAATTACAAACAGCAGCTAAAACATTAGCACAAAAATCAGTAGCGGCTGGTATTGAAGGTTATCAAGTTGATGGAATGGATCCACTTGCTGTTTACGTTGCGACGAAAAAAGCACGTGAAAATGCGATTAAAGGTGAAGGTCCTTCATTAATTGAAACATTAACTTACCGTTATGGACCACATACGATGGCAGGGGATGACCCGACACGTTACCGTACAGATGAATTAGATTCTGAGTGGGAGAAGCGTGATCCATTAGTACGCTTCCGTGCTTTCTTAGAAAATAAAGGCTTATGGTCTGAAGAGAAAGAAAACGAAGTCATCGAACAAGCGAAAGACGATATCCGTGAAGCGATTAAACAAGCAGATGCATATCCGAAGCAAAAAGTAACAGAGTTAATGGACTTTATGTACGAAGATATGCCGGTTAATTTAAAGGAACAATATAAAGAGTATGAAGAAAAGGAGTCGAAGTAATATGGCACAAATGACGATGATCCAAGCGATTACAGATGCAATGCGTACTGAACTGAAAAACGATGACAATGTGCTCGTATTCGGTGAAGACGTTGGTCGTAATGGTGGAGTATTCCGTGCGACAGAAGGCTTACAAGCTGAATTCGGTGAAGACCGTGTATTCGATACACCACTTGCAGAGTCTGCGATCGGTGGATTAGCAGTAGGTTTATCATTAGAAGGTTACAGACCTGTTCCAGAGATTCAGTTCTTTGGTTTCTTATATGAAGTAATGGATTCGGTAAATGGTCAAATGGCACGTATGCGTTACCGTACAGGTAATACATTCAACCAACCAATTACGGTACGTTCACCATTTGGTGGTGGGGTACAAACACCAGAACTTCATGCTGACTCATTAGAAGGCTTAGTGGCACAACAGCCTGGACTGAAGGTCGTTATTCCATCGACTCCATACGATGCAAAAGGTTTATTAATTTCAGCGATTCGCGATAATGACCCGGTTATTTTCTTAGAGCATATGAAATTATACCGTTCATTCCGTGAAGAAGTACCTGAAGAAGAATATACGATTGAAATTGGTAAGGCAGACGTTAAACGTGAAGGAACAGATGTAACACTTATTTCTTACGGTGCTATGGTTCACTCATGCTTGAAGGCTGCTGAAGATTTAGAAAAAGAAGGGATTAGTGCTGAAGTCATTGACTTACGTACAGTGCAACCAATTGATATCGATACAATTATCGAGTCAGTGAAAAAGACAAACCGTGCGATTGTTGTTCAAGAAGCACAACGTCAAGCAGGTATTGCAGCTAACGTTGTAGCAGAAGTACAAGAGCGTGCTATCTTACATTTAGAAGCACCTGTCTTACGTGTGACGGCACCAGATACTGTTTATCCTTTCGCAGCGGCGGAAGATGTATGGTTACCAGATCACCGTTCGATTATTGAAAAGGTAAACGAAGTTATTAACTTTTAATTAAAATATTGATTGGAGGGTAACACCGTGGCATTTGAATTTAAATTACCAGATATCGGTGAAGGGATTCATGAAGGTGAAATTTTAAAGTGGTTCGTTAAAGAAGGCGAAGACGTTAAAGAAGATGATCCTTTATGTGAAGTACAAAACGACAAAGCGGTTGTTGAGATTCCATCACCTGTCGAAGGAAAAGTTATTGATATTAAAGTAGAAGCTGGGGAAGTTGCAGTTGTTGGTGACGTATTAATTACGTTTGAAGCGGAAGGTTACGAGTCTGAAGAGACTGAAGAGGAGCCGGAAGCGGAAGAACCAGCTCAAGAAGCGGCGCCAGCTCAAACAGAAGAGAAGCAAGCAGAAAAGCAAGAAACTGAAGTGGCAGCGAAAGAAGATGGTGCACGTGTCATTGCCATGCCATCTGTTCGTAAATATGCACGTGAACAAGGGGTTAACATTCAAGAAGTAACGGGTTCAGGGAAAAATGGCCGTATTTTACGTGATGATGTAGATGCCTTCTTAAGTGGAGATCAAGTCTCAACGACAGAAGCGACAGCAGCAGATGCTGAGGAGCCAGCAGCTAAAGAAGAAGCAGTTAGCAAACAAGCGGTTCCATCAGGTGAAGCATATCCTGAAACACGTGAAAAAATGTCAGGTATTCGTCGTGCGATTGCGTCAGCAATGGTTAATTCGAAGACCAAGGCACCACACGTTACGTTAATGGATGAAATTGACGTATCAGCTTTAGTTGACCACCGTAACAAGTTCAAAGGGGTGGCAGCTGAACGAGATATTAAATTAACTTTCTTACCATACGTTGTGAAAGCATTAATTTCAGCGTCTAAGAAGTATCCAATTTTAAATGCGGCTGTCGATGATGAGACAGACGAAATCATTTACAAACACTATTACAACATTGGTATTGCGGCAGATACAGACCGCGGATTACTCGTACCTGTCGTCAAAGATGCTGACCGTAAATCATTATTTGAAATCTCTGCTGATATAAATGAGTTGGCAGAAAAGGCACGTAATGGTAAACTAACAGCAGATGAGATGAAAGGTGCGTCAAACACAATTACGAACATCGGTTCAGTCGGTGGACAATGGTTTACACCTGTTTTAAACTACCCTGAGGCAATTATTTTAGGTGTTGGCCGTATCCAGGAAAAGCCAATTGCTCGTGATGGTGAAGTTGTCATTGCACCTGTACTTGCATTGTCATTAAGCTTTGATCACCGTATTGTTGATGGGGCGACAGGACAGCAAGCATTGAATCAGATTAAGAGAATTTTAAATGACCCACAATTAATAATGATGGAGGCGTAATGAAATGGTTGTAGGAGATTTCCCAATTGAAGTAGATACGTTAGTCGTAGGTGCAGGTCCTGGTGGATATGTTGCAGCAATTCGTGCAGCACAACTTGGACAAAAAGTAACAATTGTTGAAAAAGGCGACTTTGGTGGAACATGCTTAAACGTTGGATGTATTCCTTCGAAAGCATTAATCCAAGCAGGAGACGCAGCAGATCGCGCTCACGGGAGCGAAGATATGGGGATTTCAACTGAGAAAGTAACAGTTGATTTCGCTAAAGTACAAGAGTGGAAAGGCGGTATTGTAGACCGTCTAACATCAGGTGTACAAACTTTATTAAAAGGAAATAAAGTAGATATGGTTCAAGGTGAAGTATACTTTGTTGATGACCATACAGCTAAAGTGATGGATGATAAACAATCACAAACATATAAGTTTAAAGATTGTATCATTGCAACAGGTTCAACACCAATTGAAATTCCAAGTTTCCCATTCTCTGACCGTGTACTTGATTCGACAGGTGCATTAGCATTAGAAGAAATTCCAGAGTCATTAGTTGTAATCGGTGGCGGTTATATCGGAACAGAGTTAGGTTCAGCATATGCTAACTTTGGAACGAAAGTGACGATCGTTGAAGGTGAAAAAGAAATTTTAAGTACGTTTGATCGTTCAATGACAGCTGTCGTTAAAAAGCGCTTGAAGAAAAAAGACGTTGAACTTGTAACAAGTGCAATGGCTAAAGGCGTGAAAGAAACGAAAGATGGCGTTGAAGTAACTTACGAAGCAAACGGTGAAGAAACAACAGTTAAAGCTGACTATGTCCTCGTTACAGTTGGACGTCGTCCGAACACATCAGAATTAGGTTTAGAACAAGCTGGTGTTGAAGTTGACGAGCGTGGTTTAGTAAAAGTTGATAAACAGTGCCGTACGACAAAAGAAAACATTTACGCAATTGGTGATATCGTTCCAGGATTACCACTTGCACATAAAGCTTCATACGAAGGTAAAGTAGCAGCAGAAGCAATTAGCGGTAAGAAAACAGAAGTAGACTACTTAGTAATGCCAGCGGTTGTCTTTACAAACCCTGAAATGGCATCTGTTGGATATACAGCTAAAGAAGCTAAAGCTGAAGGGATTAAAGCAAAAGCTTCTAAATTCCCTTACGCAGCTAACGGACGTGCGCTATCAATGAACGATACAGATGGTGCATTAACATTAGTAACGCGTGAAGAGGACGGTCTAGTGATCGGTGCTCAAATCGTTGGAGCAAATGCAAGTGATTTAATTAGTGAATTAGCATTAGCGATTGAAGCAGGTATGACTGCAGAAGATATCGCATTAACGATTCACCCTCACCCAACTTTAGGTGAGATTACAATGGAAGCAGCAGATGTTGCTTTAGGTACACCAGTTCATACACTATAATTAAAGATGAAAGCTGTTTGCCGCTTGCGCCTTGTGCGCACCGGCAAGCAGCTTTTTTTGTCGCTCAAATAAGGGGCGGACGCTCGTCTGGTAGATGATTTCTTAAAAGAGGGCGGGGGAGACTTTTCTTAAACGATTAACTTTAATATTTGGGTGCATAAATCATGTAAGCACATACATAATAGTGGTCAAAGGCTTTTCTATCATGTTAGGATAGATTGTAAGAAAAAGGTAAGGAGAGATGGAAATGGATTGGAATACGAGGGTGACAGAGATTTTTAAGATTAAATATCCGATTGTACAGGGTGGGCTTGCGCATTTAGCTTATGCGGAGCTGGCTGCTGCTGTGTCAAATGCGGGTGGTTTAGGTCAGGTGACGGCCATGAGTTTGGATTCGCCGGAGAAGTTGCGGGAAGAAATCCATAAGGTGAGGGCTTTAACGGATCAGCCTTTTGGGGTGAATTTCGCCATTGGGGGTGGCCGTCGTCCTTATGAGGACTTTGTGAAAGTGGCGGTGGAAGAAAAAGTGCCGGCCATCTCGGTGACAGGCGGGAATCCGCAAGGGGTGCTCGATTTAGTGAAGGGAACGGGGATTAAGACGCTAGTGCTTGTTGCGGCGCAGAGGCAGGCTGAGAAGGCTGAAGAGCTTGGTGCAGATGCGGTTATGGTCGTTGGCCAAGAGGGTGGCGGTCATATTGGACGTTCTGATACAGGGACATTTGTTTTGGCCCCGCAAGTGGCTGAATCAGTATCGATTCCTGTCTTAGCTTCAGGTGGGATTGTAGATGGAAAGGGTCTTATGGCTGCTTTAGCGCTCGGTGCGGAAGGGATTGAAATGGGAACACGTTTCATTGCGACGAAGGAGTGTGTCCATGCCCATGAAGCTTATAAGCAAGCGATTTTGGATGCGGATGAAAACGCAACGACCGTCATTAAGCGTTCAATCGGTGCTCCGGCACGTGCTTTAAAAGGTGACTTTACCGATGAAATATTAGACATTGAAAAGCGCAATGAAGGCTATGAATCGATTAAAGATCACATTAGTGGTGAAGCCAATAAAAAATTTATTTATGATGGGCAGTTTGATAAAGGTTTCGGTTGGGCTGGTCAAGGCGCAGCACGGATCCATGATGTGCCAAGTGTAGCAGAACTATTTGATCAGATCATCGGTCAGGCAGAAGAGATTCGTCAGGATTGGAGTAAGTAGAATAGATCTCATTCACATTGATGTTTAATGACGAAAATTGTTGGGAAAGAATAGAATAAGAAGCTTTCATAACAAATAAACGAGGATGTGAGTGTAATGAAATACGTAATCGCTAAATCAACGAAATCAGATCACGAAGAAAAGATGAATGTATTACGGCTGGAAATTGACTATGAACTCGTTAACTTACAAGATGCACTCGATGCAAATGATGAAGCAACGATTAGCCAAGCGAAAAACAAATTACGTCGATTAGTCTATGAGTTAAATACATTGAAACATTATATATATGAATAAAAAAGAGCCCTTTCTCTTCGCATATGGTTGCGGATGAGAAGGGCATTTTTCATACCTTATGGTGTTGGAGGGTTTTTGATTTTTAAATAAATACCAAAAGCCATGACGAGAAAACCAGCGAGAAAGGCTAAGCAAGCCCATAATAAGTTTTGCACAGCTAAAGCGACCCCAACTAAAGTGAAAAAGAAAATGACGACAAAAGCTAAAAGTAGTGCGGGTATGTTAACTTTATTCACGAAAAAAACTCCTTTATATGTTACATATTTCTAACTTTATCATACGTGAAAACAAAATGAGTGGCAAGACAAGTCATTCTTTAGTATGATGAACAAAGAAAGATTATTATTCAATTAAGAGGAGATTACAGGCATGGCAGTATTATCCGATCTAATCAGACATTTTTTTGATAAAGAAGGTACACATCAATTATTCTGGGCATTTTATCTGGCGAACGTCGTGCTCAGTATTATCGCATATAAACTTGGATTCGCTCGTACACTTCCATTACTAAAATCATTTTTCGTCTACATTTGTTTATTTATCGGTGTATTCGTCATTACGATCTTTAGTATTATGGACTTACCAATAACAGAAGCACTCTTCATCGTGTCGCTCGTACTCGTTATTTACCGTACACGTCTACACTTTGAACGAAAAAATCGCCAACAAAAAAACTGACGACTTTAATCGTCAGTTTTTTTAATGTTTTTCGGCTCAAAAAAAGGCTTCTTTTGATCACGGTATAAATGAAACTTCCCGCTCTCATGACGTTTTAAAGTATTCTTTTTAATACGCTCATCACATTCGTCACATAAATAAGTTCGAATCCAGCGGTTCTTCAACCGTTTCGCCTCAAAACAATCATCATCAAACTCATGAATCGTATCACAAATTACACATTGTACTTTCACAACAAACACCTCAATTATTACTATATCATAAAATGTCGAATAATCGAACAAGGAAGAGCCATCCTATAAGCGAAAGGAGTCGAGCCATGATGAAGAAAAAAGTAGTATGTATCGCTGCTGCTACCGCCCTCTTAACAAGCCTTTGCCTCATCCGCAAAAAAAGGAGCAAATTCGCTTATTTTTTAAATACGCTTTTGCGGGCTGGCATCCCTGATCAAATGACGACCGACCAGCAAACGACCGACATTGAGAATGCCAATATGGTAGCCGAAGGGTCTAGCTTTGGCGTCAATTGGTATGACCAAGCAAGGGATGAGCATTAATGTTAAAAAAAGCAGTTCATTTCTTAATCAGAAATGAACTGCACACACCCTTTTGTTTTATTGAACTTCGATTGCTTTCACATGTTTAATCGGATTGTCGACATTCGAGCCGTCACCGAAAACGAAATGGATGGGACCATCTTCTTTTAATGGCTTACCATCTATAGCAAAAAGGGCATAGCCTTCAACTAATTGGTCATAAGAAATAATAACATCTTCATCATTTGTTTTTAAGAGGACACGTTCTGTTCCCTCAGGTGCCTCGGCATTTAAAACAAAATCTTTTAAAGGAATAACATACGAATAATTTAAAATCTCCTGACGATTAACTTTCATCGTCGTTTTTTGTGTTGGTGGACGATTATGTTTACTTAAATAAACTTCATCAAAAATCTCAGCTTGACGCTTTAAGTCATCTTCTTCGCTAGCCTTTACATCAGCTTGGGTAAAAGCTTCTTCTAAAATAACTTTTCGATCATCAAAAATCCAAACAGTTGGATCTAATGTAATTCGAAAAGCAACATTCCCTCTTAATGGAACGATCATGACAAACACCTCATTTACTTTTATGTACTCCATATAGAATAGCAAAGTTTCACATACTTTTCACGAAAGAACAACCTATTTGATTATTTAGACAATTTTAATATTTCACTAGAGTGAAGTGGTAAAATATGTTATAATATGAAAGATGCAAAAAAGTGGTATTCTCTTAGTGAAAATGCATGGAAAAAATCATACAATTGAAGCGTGTTCGAGTTGCAATTTTACCTTGTAAACGATAAGATTATAAAAAGGAGTTATATGTTTGTAAGCATGTAAAATGTTTGTTGTGGAGGGAAGAAGCACATGCCTCATATAGATACAGATTATCGTAAACAAGCATTAGCGCTCTTGCAAAAAGATGCTGAGCAAATTTTACGATTAATCGAAGTTCAAATTGATAATTTTACAGCACCACAATGTCCTTTATATGAAGAAGTATTAGACACGCAAATGTTCGGTTTATCACGAGAAATCGACTTTGCCGTTCGTTTACAACTTGTGACAGAAGAAGAAGGAAAACAATTGCTAGACAACTTAGAGCAGAAATTAACGATATTGCATGAGAAAGCGCAAAAAACGAGAGATCGTGCAATTAAGTTTAAATAATTTCTTTTGTTAAAAAACTTTGCACTTCAATGGCAAAGTTTTTTTGCCAACATAAATGAGTATTTAAGGTGGACACTATGAAAAATTTATTAAGAGGATATGATTACACATTATTAATTACCCCTATTGTTTTGGCTATATTCGGAACAATTATGATCTACAGTGCTAGTATGGTTGCAACGGTAGCAGAGGGGTTAGAAAGTACATACTATTTAAAAAGACAACTGATCTGGTTATTACTCGGTTTTGTTAGCTTTGGATTAGCTGCTGTTTTTCCATACAAGGCTTATCGTAAACTCGTGAAACCGATGTTATTAGTCGGGCTCGTATTATTAGTAGCCGTATTAGTTTTTGGAGATGAAGCTTACAATGCAGTGAGGTCGATTTCATTTGCTGGCTTCCGTATCCAACCATCTGAGTTTATTAAAATTGTACTCATTATTTACATTGCAAGCGTTTATACGAAGAAACAATCTTATATTAGTAATTTCGCCAAAGGGGTCTTTCCACCTTTAGTTATGGTTGGCTTTTATATTGGACTCATTATTTTACAACCTGACTTAGGAACATCTGTGATTATCTTAGCTATTGTAGCCATTGTCGTATCCAGTGCAGGGGTTCGTGGCAAGCATATTTTCATGTTAGGATCCATTGGTGCAGCCTTTATTGCAATCGCTATCCCGATTTTAAATTCTGAGACACGAATGAGCCGCTTTACCGGTGCCTATCAACCTTTTTTAGACCCAGATGATACGGGGCACCATTTAATCCAATCTTATTTAGCCATTGGTGGTGGGGGTGTATCAGGGGAAGGGCTTGGTTTAAGTATTCAAAAGCTCGGTTATTTATGGGGAGCCCATACAGACTTTATTATGGCTGTTATTGCAGAGGAACTTGGGATGCTCGGTGTTATTATCGTCATCGGCTTACTCGGTTTAATTGTGCTTCGTGGCCTTTATATCGCTTACAAATGTGAAGATCAATTCGGTACATTAATTGCCATAGGTATTTCATCCATGGTTGGGATTCAAGCTTTTGTTAATTTAGGTGCCATTAGTGGTCTCCTACCGATTACAGGGGTTACCTTACCATTTATCAGTTATGGTGGATCATCATTACTTGTACTTATGATATCTATGGGAATTTTGAACAATATTGCTAGAAAAGTAAAGTTACAAGAAAGAACGACGACAACAATGACGCAAAAACCAACAAATCAATTTAGAAATAGGAGTGGACAAGTGAATGGCTGAAGTAAGAAAAATAAACAAAATTTTAGTAGCGAATAGAGGGGAAATCGCAATCCGTATTTTCCGTGCTTGTACGGAATTAAATATTCGTACGGTTGCTGTATACTCTCAAGAAGACTCAAGTACATTACATCGCTACAAAGCAGATGAGTCTTACTTAATTGGAGAAGGTAAAAAGCCAATCGATGCTTACTTAGATATTGAAGGTATTATCGATTTAGCGAAACATGTCGGAGTCGACGCAATTCACCCGGGTTATGGGTTTTTATCAGAAAATATCGAATTTGCTAAACGATGTGAAGAAGAAGGCATTATTTTCATCGGACCGAAAAGTGAACACTTACATATGTTTGGTGACAAGGTTCGTGCTAAAGAAACAGCAATTGCAGCTGGTTTACCAATTATTCCAGGTACAGATGGACCGGTTAACTCGGTTCAAGCCGTTCGTGAATTTGGTGAAGAAGCAGGTTATCCTATCATTATAAAAGCTTCATTAGGTGGCGGTGGACGCGGTATGCGTATCGTTCATAATGAAAGCGAATTAGAAGAGGCATATGATCGTGCCCGTTCAGAAGCGCGATCAGCTTTCGGTAATGATGAAATTTACGTTGAGAAGTTCATTGAAGAACCAAAACATATTGAAGTGCAAATTTTAGGAGACGAAGATGGCAATGTCGTTCATTTATATGAGCGTGATTGTTCAATCCAACGTCGTTATCAAAAAGTAGTTGAAGTTGCACCGAGTATTTCACTATCAGAGGATCTCCGTCACCGTATTTGTGATGCAGCTATCCAACTGTCGAAAAATATCGACTATTTAAACGCAGGAACTGTTGAGTTTTTAGTAACAGGAGACGATTTTTACTTTATCGAAGTAAACCCACGTATCCAAGTTGAACATACGATTACAGAAATGATTACCGGTGTTGATATCGTTCAAGCGCAAATTAAAATTGCTGAAGGTTATTCATTACATAGTAAAGAAATTGGTATTCCAGAGCAAAAAGATATCGTTACAAATGGTTATGCTATCCAGTCACGTATTACGACAGAAGATCCATTAAACGACTTTATGCCAGATACAGGCCGTATTCAAGTTTATCGTTCAAGTGGTGGATTTGGTGTCAGACTTGATGCTGGTAATGCTTATCCAGGTGCAGAAATTTCACCTTATTATGATTCCTTACTTGTTAAACTATCTACTTGGGCATTAACATTTGACCAAGCTGCTTTAAAGATGGTGCGTAACTTAAGAGAGTTCCGTATTCGCGGGATTAAAACGAACATTCCTTTCGTAAAAAATGTCATTTTACACGAGAAATTTTATACAGGGGATTACAGTACGAAGTTCATCGATGAAACACCTGAACTTTTTGTCTTTCCTAAACGGAAAGACCGTGGGACAAAACTATTAAACTATATCGGAGACATGACGGTAAATGGTGTTGAAGGGGTACCGAAAAAAGACAAACCGGTCTTCTCACCTGTTCATGTGCCAAAAATTGAAACCTTAGATGAAATGCCGCCAGGTACTAAGCAGCTTTTAGATGAACATGGCCCTGAATATGTGGCTAAATGGTTGAAAGAACAAGACAATGTTTTATTAACAGATACAACATTCCGAGATGCTCATCAATCATTACTAGCGACGCGTATTCGTACGAAAGATTTAGAGCGAATCGCTGAGCCGACGGCACGTCTTTTACCAGAGCTCTTCTCGGTTGAAATGTGGGGTGGAGCAACATTTGATGTGGCATACCGTTTCTTACGTGAAGATCCATGGGCACGTTTATTAAAATTACGTGAAAAGATGCCAAATGTTTTATTCCAAATGCTTTTCCGTGCAAGTAATGCAGTTGGCTATAAAAACTACCCAGACAACTTAATCGAAAAGTTCGTCTTTGAGAGTGCACATGCTGGAATTGATGTCTTTAGAATTTTCGACAGTTTAAACTGGTTAGAAGGTATGACACCAGCGATTGAAGCGGTTCGTAAAAACGACAAGATCGTTGAAGCATCGCTTTGTTATACAGGAAATGTTTTAGATAAAGGCCGCGGTAAATACGATTTAGACTACTATAAAAACATGGCAGTTGAACTCGAAAAACGTGGTGCTAACATTTTAGGCATTAAAGATATGGCTGGCTTATTAAAACCAGAAGCAGCTTATCAACTTGTTTCAACATTAAAAGAAACAGTCGATATTCCAATCCATTTACATACACATGATACGAGTGGAAATGGTGTTTTCACATATGCACGTGCAATTGATGCAGGGGTTGACGTTGTCGACGTGGCAGCAGGTGCTATGGCAGGTTCGACATCACAACCGAGTGCTCAATCTTTATACCATGCACTTGAAGGTCATGACCGTCGTCCAGAAATTGATATCGACAACTATGAAAAAGTATCAAGCTATTGGGAAGGTGTTCGCCACTACTATGAAGACTTCGAAAGTGGTTTAATTGCACCACACACTGAAATTTACCACCATGAAATGCCAGGTGGTCAATATAGTAACTTACGTCAACAAGCAAAAGCAGTTGGCCTAGGTGAACGTTGGGATGAAGTAAAAGATATGTTCCGTACAGTCAATGACATGTTCGGTGATATTATTAAAGTAACACCTTCATCGAAAATTGTCGGGGACATGGCTTTATTCATGGTCCAAAACGATTTAACGGAAGCAGATATTTATGAACGTGGTCATTCAATCGACTTTCCACAATCAGTGATTGAATTTTTCCGCGGAGATATTGGTCAACCATACCAAGGTTTCCCAGAGAAATTACGTGAGATTGTCTTAAAAGGGGAAAAAGGAATCGATGTAAGACCAGGTGAATTAATGGAAGACATTAATTTTGCTGAAGTACGTGAAGAGTTATTTGAAAAATTAGGCCGTGAAGTGACAAGCTTTGATGTAACAGCTTATTGTTTATATCCAGATGTCTTCATGAGCTATCATAATTTTACGAAAGACTTTGCTGACATTTCAGTCTTAGATACACCGACATACTTTTACGGGATGCGCCTAGGTGAAGAAATTGAAGTTGAAATTGAGCAAGGAAAGACATTGTTCATTAAACTCGTTTCAATTTCAGAGCCACGTTCAGACGGTACACGTGTCATTTACTTTGAACTGAATGGACAGTCGCGTGAAATTATCGTTCAAGACCGTAGTGTTGAATCAACTGTTGATGCTTTACCAAAAGCTGAAAATGGTAATCCAAAACATATTGGTGCAACTATGCCAGGAACGGTTATTGAAACACTCGTTAAAGCAGGCGATAAAGTCGAAAAAGGGGACTACCTCCTCATTACAGAAGCGATGAAAATGGAAACGACTATTCAAGCACCATTTACCGGTGTCATTAAAGCCGTTCATGTAACAGACGGTACGGCTATCGGCGTCAAAGATCTCCTCGTCGAATTTGAATAAGATATAAGGAAACCGAGCATTGGCCGCATAGGCCAATGCTTTTTTAAATGAAAGGCGCTAAAGGATGAAATTATGTTACAATAGAGCCCAGTAAAGATTTGAAAAGGATGAATGATGTGGATTTGAATATATTATATGAAGACAATCATTTAATTGTCGTCGAAAAACCGGTTAATGTGCCGGTGCAATTAGATGATTCGCGTGACGATGACTTGCTTTCTTTGACCAAGGCTTATATTAAAGAAAAATACGATAAGCCGGGGAATGTCTATTTAGCTTTGATCCATCGCTTGGATAGGCCGGTAGGTGGAGCCATTGTCTTTGCTAAGACGTCCAAAGCGGCATCGCGGATGGCTAATCTACTGCGTAAACGTGAGCTTGAGCGGACTTATTATGCCGTTGTTCATGGGAAGCCGGAAGAGGCCTTTGGGAAATTGACCCATTACTTATGGAAGGATCGCCAGAAAAATGAAGTGTATGCGGTCGGTAAAAATCATAAGGATGCTAAGAAGGCAGTGCTTAACTATGAAGTGCTCGCTTCCAAGCAAGGCTTCTCACTCCTAGAGGTTGAACTTGAGACAGGGCGCTCCCATCAAATACGCGTCCAATTGCAAACCATCGGTCACCCGCTCTATGGGGATCAAAAGTATGGTAGCCATGTCAATAAAGTCGGTCAGCAAATTGCGCTTTGGTCACGCGAACTGCGTTTTATCCACCCGGTCAAAAAAGAAGAGGTGACTGTTCAAAGTCAGCCACCACACGAATATCCCTGGGATTTATTTTTATAAAAAAAGGGTAGCGAATGATTTCGCTACCCTTCTCTTTATATCGTTTGTTCATTTCCTTTTAAGTTTGGCTCTAAGACGCCTGTTTCGCTTTCTTGCCTTGCGCTTCGATAAGAAAGTAAGATGAAGTAACTTAAGTTACCGAAGTAAATTGTAATGAAGAGCGCATGTAAGAGTGCAATCCATAAGTTAAGTGATGTAAAGATGATGAAAGCACCTGCTACAACTTGTGCTAAAATTAAACCAAATGTAATCATCCAACCCCAACGCATGACCCGGCTCTTTCCGTATGACTTCATCACTTTAATAAAGAAAGTTAATGTCCAGATAAATAAGGCTGCTGCTAGTAAGCGGTGACCCATTTGAACCCATTGATGGAAGTTATAACCGATAAAATCTAATGGTGCACCATTATGACAGAAAGGCCAGTCTGGACAAACGAGATTGGCATTCACGTGTCTGACGAGTGCCCCTGTATAAACAACAACAATCGTAAAAATCGTTAAAGCATAAATTTCATAGCGGTGTTTCTTCTGTATGAACAAAGTATCTGCATCGAACTTCTTATCAACTTCAAAGGTAATAAGTGTTAATAAAAAGACGGCTGCAAATGAGATAAGTGAAATCCCGAAATGGAGTGCTAAGACGAAATCAGATTGTCCCCATACAACTGCAGCTGCTCCAATCAGTCCTTGTAAGACTAAAAAGAAGACAGATAGAAATGAAAGGAACTTCACTTCTTTAATATGACCAATTTCACGCCAAGCTAAGATTGATAGTAATAAGACCGTTATCCCGATCGTAGCTGAAACAAGTCTGTGACTATATTCAATAACTAGCTCAGGTGTAATATTAGAAGGAATCAGTTCTCCATTACATAAAGGCCAGCTCGTTCCACAACCTGCGCCTGAATCCGTTTTTGTTACAAGTGCACCACCAATTAAAATAAAAATCATTCCAATTGATGAAACGACTCCTAACCATTTAATTGAACGTATCATATAAAAATACCTCACTTCATTTTATAATTAATATAAAGTACTACATATTCTATGATAGTCCTTGTTTAAGCGTAAAAGCAATTAAAAAAAACGAAAAAAGTCGTCTAAAGTGACAGATGTCACAGATTTGTAAAAAAGGACCGATTATAATAATTATAAATTGTATTTCCTTGCAATCTTTAGCTGATTTTGTTTAGAATATGATGAGAGCAGTTCACATAGAGTATTTTCTTTAAGGGATGCAACAAGAAAAATCACATCTTAAGTCAAACCTTAAAGTATATCGTTGTGTAATTTTTTATAAAGTGGGTATATTGACAATATATACTTGCGTCATGAAGGATTTGTTATAACATCATAGAAAAAAATAACAAGCACGACATAACACGATCATTTGTATTATGATCAAGTCCAAATCATTGATGATAATGCAAATATGTCCTTCGCAAAAAAGGTACATACAATGTTCTATTGTAATAGGACAGTTAACGCTGTAAGATTTTAACGCCTTGTTCCTACGCAAAGAGTTTTAATCTTATTTTTATGTTAACAGAAGGTTACGCAACGTATGTAAAATACAATATGTGAAATGGTCACATGGAGTTCACTTTTAGGGCTCGATAATATCCTTCTTATTTGCTATAATGAAGGGTAGCAGCACATTGGATATTTTTTATCCGCACGTACCAACTTTGAACGACTGAGTCGTTCACAACTTGAGTGTGATGAAGATGATGGGGGGAAACAAGTTCACTTCGATGAAGAAGTTATAACTTTGCCATAGTTTTCATAAGCATTCGAAAAATAAATCATATAGTATTTTTTAGAAAGAGAGGTATTCATACATGAAAGGTTGGATGGGGAAACTAAGAACCTTTATCATTCTAGGATCTTTAGCCTTTATACTTTCGGGATGTGGACGTGATAACTTAACAGCATTAGTTCCAAAGGGATATGGTGCTCAAGTTTCAATGGACTTAATCATTTTAACGACTGTCGTTATGACATTTGTATTCATCGTTGTTATGATTATATTCATCCTAGTATTATTAAAGTTCCGTAAGAAAAAAGGGGATAAGGTTATCAATCCTGAACAGACGGAAGGTAACAAGTTATTAGAAACAGTTTGGACTATTATTCCAATTATTTTAGTAGTTATTATGGCTGTACCGACAGTTTATGCTACATTCCATTTAGCAGACGATTCGGACAAAGATGACCATATTAATATCCACGTATTTGGTAACCAATACTGGTGGCATTATGAATATGAGGGAGAAGACGTATCAGCGAGTCAAGATATGTATATCCCGAAAGGTGAGAAAGTTTACATTCACCTATTAACGAAAGACGTATTACACTCATTCTGGGTACCAAGTTTATCTGGTAAATTAGACGTTAACCCTGAGAACGTGAATACGATGTACATGGAAGCAGATGAAACAGGTGTCTACTTTGGTAAATGTGCTGAATTATGTGGACCATCTCACTCATTAATGGACTTCAAAGTTGTTGTTGTTGAACCAGAAGAGTACGAACAATGGTTAGATGACATGAGAGACTTTGATGCAGATGAAGTTGAATTAGATGCAGTTGCACAAGAAGGTAAAGAATTATTTGAAGCTAATAACTGTTTAAGCTGTCACGCAACAGACTTACAGGACAGTAACTTCTCACAAGAAGGTGGAGAAGCTGACCGTGTACCAATTGGTCCGGACTTAACGAACATGGCTGACCGTTCACGTATCGCTGGAGTTGTTCCATTTGATAACGAAGACGAACAAAAAGAAGAGTTAGCTAAATGGATCAAAGATCCAGAGTCAATTAAGCCTGGTAACAAGATGACAGATGCAGTTGAAGCACAAGGCATTACAGATGAAGAAGCAGAGAAGATTGCTGAATATTTATTACAGTTAAATCCATCTGAAGTATCAGCTAAAGAGATGGAAGTAAAAAATTAAGGATTATCTCTCTATTTTAATATAAAAAATATTTTAGGAGGTATATAATCGTGAGTAGTATTGCAGCGACGAATAAGCGTGGCTTTGGCGCTTTCCTATGGGATTATTTAACAACAGTTGACCATAAGAAAATTGCTCACCTATACTTAGCAGGTGGAGGATTCTTCTTCCTACTTGGAGGTTTAGAGGCACTTATTATTCGTATTCAATTAATACGTCCAGAAAACGATTTTATTACAGCTGGATTTTATAACGAAATGATCACAATGCACGGTACAACGATGATATTCTTAGCGGGAATGCCGATATTAGTCGGACTCATGAACGCTGCTATGCCGTTGCAAATAGGGGCACGTGACGTTGCCTTTCCATTCTTAAACGCATTAAGTTTTTGGTTATTCTTCTTTGGGGGACTATTACTTAACGTGTCATTCTTAACTGGTGGAGCGCCTGATTCTGGATGGACTTCATACGCATCATTAGCGATGGCATCAGAAGGACACGGTGTAGATTACTACATTGCAGGTTTACAAATTGCCGGGGCAGGTACGCTAATGGGTGGTATTAACTTCATAGCGACAATTGTTACCATGCGTGCTCCAGGTATGACGTATATGAGAATGCCATTATTCTCATGGGCTACATTCATTACGTCAGTTCTAATTTTATTCGCATTCCCACCGCTTACGATCAACTTATTCTTATTAATGTTTGACCGTATGTTCGATACAGCGTTCTTTAACGTTGCATTAGGTGGTAACACTATTATTTACCAACACTTATTCTGGATCTTCGGACACCCAGAGGTTTATATCTTAATTCTACCGTTATTCGGTGTATTCTCAGAAGTATTCTCGACGTTCTCAAGAAAGCGTCTATTCGGTTATACAGCGATGGTATTCGCTACAATGTTAATCGCGTTCTTAGGGTTCATGGTTTGGGCTCACCACATGTTTACAGTTGGTTTAGGTCCAGTTGCTAACTCTATTTTCGCGGTCGGTACAATGGCAATTGCCGTACCAACAGGTATTAAGATCTTTAACTGGCTATTAACAATGTGGGGCGGTCAAGTAACGATCAACTCTGCAATGTTATGGGCATTAGGATTTATCCCAACATTTACAATTGGTGGTATGACGGGTGTTATGTTAGGTTCATCGGTTGCTGACTATCAGTACCATGATACTTACTTCGTAGTTGCTCACTTCCACTATGTAATCGTTGGTGGTACAATCTTTGGTATCTTTGCAGCATTACACTACTGGTGGCCAAAAATGTTTGGTCGCGTACTAAACGAAGCACTTGGAAAGTGGACGTTCTGGTTATTCTTTATCGGTTTCCACTTAACGTTCTTCATCCAACACTTCTTAGGTTTAATGGGAATGCCTCGTCGTTACTGGGTATTCTTAAATGACCAAGGTTTAGAAGCAGGTAACTTAATTTCTACAATTGGTGCATTCTTCATGACTGCAGGAACAATTTTCTTCCTAGTGAACGTAATTGTTTCAGCACGTGGAGAGCAAGCAGCTGCTGACCCTTGGGATGCACGTACATTAGAGTGGACAATTTCTTCACCACCACCGTACTACAACTTTGAACAGTTACCATTAGTACGTGGTTTAGATCCATTATGGATTGAGAAAACTGAAGGTGACGGCACAATGCCTCCAGGAGAGCCATTAGATGACGTTCATATGCCTAACGGTTCAATCATTCCATTCTTAATGAGTGTCGGATTCTTTATTTCGGGCTTCGGTTTCATTTATCAAACAGATAGCTCAATTTGGTATCTTGCACTATATGGTGGATTAGCGTTCTCAATTTCATGTATGATTGTACGTTCGTTAAAAGACGACTATGGTTACTACATTCCTAAAGAAGAACTTGAAAAAGCACTTAAAGGGGAGGCAAAATAATGGCTCAAGATCATAGCAATTTATTCCCTGACACTTTGCCTGCTGAACCCGATAAAGCAACATTAGAGGGAAAGAATAAATTTTTCGGGTTATGGTTCTTCCTAGGTGGAGAAACAGTATTATTCGCAAGTTTATTTGGAGTTTATTTAGCACTGAAGAATTCTACAGCTGGAGGCCCGTCCTCCACTGAGATCTTCGGTCTTGGATTAGTATTCTTAATGACAATGTTATTATTAACAAGTTCATTAACAAGTGTGTACGCTATGTACCACATGCGTAATGGTGACTATAAGAAAATGGTTTTATGGTTAGCTATTACAGGTTTACTAGGAATCGGTTTCTTAGTAGGAGAAGTTTATGAGTTCGCTCATTACATTACTGAATATGGATTCTCTTTCCAATCATCAGCATTTGGATCAGCTTTCTTTGCGTTAGTTGGTTTCCATGGTGGTCACGTTGTATTCGGTATTTGTTGGTTAATTACCTTACTTGTCCGTAACGCTAAACGTGGATTAAACTTATATAACGCACCGAAGTTTAACACATTCAGTTTATACTGGCACTTCATTGACGTTGTATGGGTGTTCATCTTTACAGTTGTATACTTAATGGGAAAGGTGGGCTAATCAATGGCAGAGAAAACTGGTGTCAATGCACAAGCTGAAGAGTTTCGTCGCAATCAAAACAGAGAAGAGATGAAAAGACAATTAATCTCTTTTGGAATGATGATTGTTTTCACACTTGTATCATTCGGTATTGTACTGGGAACTGATTTAGGCCCGACATACATTGTACCTATCCTATTTGTAATGGCAATTGTACAAGCTGGATTCCAATTTTACTA
>DATGTP010000048.1:0-4225 GCA_035301825.1 Pseudogracilibacillus sp.
TCAATTAAATCTTCTAAAGGAACAAACATACCCTGTTCACCATATTTTTGAATATCTGATATAGGGATGTTTGCTGCATAAAATAAGTCCGGCAAATCATCACCCTGTGATAAAGCTAAATTACGCTTTTCTTCCAAACCATCAGCAGGTACCATTTCCCAATTAATTTTTACATTTGACATTTCTTCATATTCATTTAATAATAAAACGTCATTCCAATCATCTGCTGTTGTTGCTGCTTTTCCAGCAAATGCTCTTATTTCAATTTCTTCTTCAACAATTGGCAAGCCTTCATCCGTTAAGTTCTTCAACGCATCTTCGTTTCCTACGTGACCTTCGTCTGATTTTTTATCAGCACATGCAGCTAAAACTAATAAAAACATTGCGAGCATCAAAACTAAGCTTCTTTTTAATTTCACTAATAATTCCTCCTTATTTTAAATATCACTAGCACTAATTATTCGCTTGTATAAATTTCTTCCAATTGAACCTGCAGGCATTTTATATGGCCCTTCAAAATATAATCTTTCCTCGTTCAATTCTTCAACATCCCTAATCGAACCATTCACCCAACTATCTAACCGGTGTTTTGCTGTTTTTAACCTTTGAATTAATCCACCGTACCTCACATCTATAACTTCAAAGCCAAATGGTTTATAAAGTAAAAGCCATAAATCTCTATGATAAGCATGCAATGATTCAACTTTTGCTATAAGCTCATTCACCTCTTTTATCGCAATCTTCATCTTTAACTTGTTTGTTAATTTGTATAAGGTTTGGATTCGAATACCTAATTCACTTTTTAGTTTCAAGACAGAAGCTAATTGTTGATAAAACGTTATCACTTTTGACCACTTTTCATCTTTAACTGCTATGTCGTTAAGTTTTCCCTCTAACCTTTCATAATGTTCTGCAATTGATAAACCTTCTATGTTTTTATCATATAAACCAATTAAAATATCTTGCCATAATAAAAATTTAGATGGGTTAGATTCATGATAATTCCCCTCACTCACGCCTGGCACTTCATCTAAAGCATTCAGTAGAAAAATGTCGTCCCAATTTATATTATGATGGAATTCAAATCGCTCTTTGATGAGATGATCTGTCGGTTTAGGATTGTAACTATGTTCTGCTAACATTTGCAGTGTTGGATATGCTGTTACATAAGGTGTTTCCGCCCCATCATCTCCCCAAATTGTGATAAACACATCTTTCACATCTTCTTCCTTACAAGCTGCTAATGCAGATTCAGTCGTCTTAAAGGCCTTTCCATAATTAGGAGAAATCCCATTCCAAGTCCAAGCCCCACCAGCAAATATAACCTTATCTTTTATCTGCTTATGTTTTTGAATAAAACGCTCATAAAAGGACTGTTCCGTATGATAATAATCCCAATAAACTAAGTCTACGTCTGGTATATCATCGATAATATCTTGTGGAATAACACTCTCTTCATCATAATAGCTGTTTATTTTTGAACCTAAGCGAAAATACATATCACTCCAGATCATCGGTTCTAACTCCAAATTATTCGTAATCTGAATAACTTCTTTTAAATGTTTATTCATAATGTCAAAACGTGGTTCATATCCATTTTCACTTAAATATTTACCTAATCCTAATTGATGTGCTTCATCCATACCAATATGAATTTTATTCGTCTTGAATGGTTTTGAAGCGCTTTCAATAATGTCAGTTAAAAATTGATATGTTTTATCTGATCCTACAAGTAGAATGTCTGCTGTATCTTTCATATCAGCGGCATAATTCCATTTAAGCGCATGTTTTAAATGAGCTAAAGTTTGAATACATGGAATTAATTCAACCCCTAAATGTGATGCATATGAATCACATTCTTCAAGCTCTTCTTGTGTATATCTTCCACGCATATATCCGAAATAAGGATATGATTTCACTTCAAAGGTGTCTTCCATATAAAGTAATATTGTATTAAGTCCCATGCGTGCACTCATTAAAATATAGTCTTTTAATTCGTCTACTTTTAAAACAGCGTTACGAGAGAGATCAATCATACTCCCTGTCATATTAAATTGTGGCTCTTCCTCAAGATTAAAATATTCTTTTTCCCGATATAAGTTTAGCCATAAAGACAAACTTCGAAAAAACTGAACTTTTTCTACATATTGAATCATGCCACCATCTTGATCGTTTTGTACAATGATTTTATCCCCTTGTACAACTTCAATTGGATAACCATGCTCAGTAATGGTGATGCCCTCTTTTGATGCGATAACTTCCAAGCCTGTGATTAAATTCTGAATATCACCAGAAAAACTTAACTCCACTGTCCCCCTCCTATCTATTTTTTAAATTTTCTTACAATGATTAATTTCAATTTTTATAATAGCATACTTTTCTCGTTTTGTGAAACTAAAATTTATTTTTATTTTATTATAATGAAACTATATTTCAACTTTCGTTATTAAATCAATTAGTTTATCTAATTTTTGATTTGTAGAGCTAATTTTCCCCATAACGACCGAATGCCTTGCGCCAGTCGCTGATGGCAATGTATTCGGCACACCTTTTAAACAAAATAAACCTAAATATACAAAAGCAATTGCCTCTTTAAAATCAGTTGACATATTAAAATGCTCATGTAAGTATATTTTTGTTTCTGGAAGTCCTTCTTGCAATCCTTTTAGAATATAGTGGTTATGAGCGCCACCACCCCCTAAAATAACTTCATCTATTGGGCTATAGGGTATTAGATATCGCTCATAGTGATTTACAATTGATTGTATTGTGAATTCTGTCATTGTATGGATGATATCCTCTTTTGGATGATCAATATATTTGTTTATTATCTCCATTACGAAATGCTTACCAAACATTTCCCTTCCAGTAGTCTTAGGTATGGACTGTTTCATATAAGAATGATTCATTAGTTCATTTAGTAAAGATTGAATAATTTGGCCCCTTAAGGCAAATTCACCATTATGATCATATGTCATTTTTCCCTTTGTCAATTTATAAACGGCTTCATCAATCATCATATTGCCCGGTCCAGTATCAAATGACAAGACGTCTTCTTCAGTCCCTTTCTTTGGTAAATAAGTTACATTTCCAATGCCACCGATGTTTTGTACTGCTCTCGTTTTATCATCTGATTGGAATAAATAATAATCTACAAAAGAGGTTATCGGAGCTCCTTGCCCACCAGCTGCCATATCTGCAGGTCTAAAATCTCCGACAACGACAATTTGTGTCACTTCTGAAATGACTGATATATCACCAATTTGAAATGTATTAGGGACAAGTAACGGTTTCTCTAAGTAATATGGTTGATGATAAATCGTTTGACCATGGGAACTTATAAAAGCAATATCTTTATTTTGATACCCGGACTGCTCAATTAATTGATTGATTAACTGACCATATTTCTTTCCTAAATAGACATTCATTGCACTAACATCAACTATATTTGCACCTCTTACTGAACAAAGTAATTGTAACTTCTCTTTTTCTAATGCACTATATGTATATGTTAACCCTTTCAATAATTGGCTCTTTCCACTCTGATTTATTTCAACTAAAGCAATATCAATCCCATCTAAAGATGTTCCAGACATTAAACCCACTGCCAACATTCTCTTCATTTAAGCTCCTCCTCTATAAATTATTATTTCAGTCTAGTTAATAGAACCATGAATGTCAATAAGAAAAATGACTTCTCCTCTTTACAAGGTACTAAAACAATGAAATAATATTTCAAATGGATGGGGAGGTATTACATGAGCAAATTACTTTTTATTGGTGATAGTATCACACAAGATAATCGTTTTGATGACCCGAGAGGACTTGGTCATGGTTATGTTAGTTTAATTTATGACTACATAACTTTACAATTACCAGAGAAAGAAATAAATGTGATAAATCGCGGGATAAGTGGTGATGAGATCACTCATTTAGAAAAAAGATGGGATAAAGATGTCTTACAAAATAACCCGGATTATTTATCAATTTCTATTGGGATAAATGATGCATGGGGACAAGTAAAAAGGAATGAGAAAAACGCTGAGCAAGTTCACTTTTTTAAACATACATATGACCAATTAATTAAACAAACAAAACAAAAAACAAATGCTAAGATTATTTTAATGGAACCGACCATTATCACACCTAACAAGCACTCAATGGGGCAAGAAGTGCTTGCTTTATATGTTAATGCTGTGCAAGACTTGAGCAGGAAGCACAACAC
>DATGTP010000049.1:0-23902 GCA_035301825.1 Pseudogracilibacillus sp.
AAAGTCGATACACCTTTGTCAATGGACCATAAGATAAGTAATGGATCGATTGAAACAGATGCAAATGAATTAACAGTAAGTCCTACCGGGTTATTGTTTTCATCTATAGTTGATATGACTGTCACACCAGTTGGATAGTTAGCCATTGCATTTTTAAAATGATGAATATGTTGTTCTTTCATATTGAAGAGTTCAACCCCTTATCAATGATTATCAATTCCTATCATATCACTATAGATTAAGAGATGGAAATTTTTTGATTAAAGAAAAGTGAGCATCATAGGATGTCGAATATGTTCTTATTTTGCTATAGCCCGAGAAATATTATAAATATTTTTTCGCTTTATTTGTGTTAGCAAAATGTACTTTTGCAAAAGTGTTTAAACTTGCTTCACCTTTTGCTTTTATCATTTTTGCAGCGAGTTCGTCGACCTTTTGTGAAGCCCCTTTTAATAAATCAAATCCAAGATCTTGAGAGAGAGCATCCATTTCTTTTAAAAAACTAGCTCTTGCAATGACAGAAGCTGCCGCAACTGCGATTGAATGTGTTTCAGCTTTAGTAAGAAAATGTGTGTGTGGATGGAGTTTTAAGTCTTCAGATTTTAAATAATTATTATATACAGCTGGTAGGCAAAATTGATCGATAACAATTGCCTCTGCTGGAAAACCTAATTTTCTTTGTAGTTGGTCAATTGTACTATGATGAAGCATTGCCTTCATCTTACCTTGTGACCAGCCCTTTTTTTGTAAGGTATTATACTTTTCGTTTTTTAAGACCATTAATGAATAAGGGATGCCCATTTGGACAAGTTGCTTTGATAGCACTTTAATTTTATCATCTGGAATTGCTTTTGAATCTTGTATGCCCATATCTTTCAATTGTTGCATTTGATCTTTTTGAACATAGACAGCACAAGCTGTAACAGGACCGAAGTAATCCCCAGTACCAGACTCATCAGAGCCAATATGATTACCTGTTAAAAAAGAAAGGTCTTTATTTTCTTGGCTATTTCTTCCTTTCGCTACTTTTGCAGGGCTATCACCACGGAACTCTTGCCAAATTCTTGCTTCAACATCTGGATTTTTCCCTTGAAAAAGCACTTTGCCTGAGCGATATGCTGTAATAGTAGCATCTTCTGTTTTAGCGCGAAAAATTGCGCCCTGTGGTGTCGGGGAAAGTTGATTATCTTGATAGAATTTCTTCATTTTATCAAGTATACTAGCATTGAATGTTTCAGTAATATGTGACAATATAATCACTCCAATTTAATTTAATGACTTGTAGTTTAATAAATAATGTAAACATGGTAAAATTAAGTGTATCATAAATTGAGGAGGACGTTATCATGTCCGATAAAGAAAAAATTAAAACGACCGTTAACATACATAAAAAATCATATACAATCGTTGGAACAGAATCAAGAGATCATATCGAGCATATTGCAGAACTCGTAGATGGAAAAATGAAAGAGATTTATGATGCTAATCGGAATTTAGATGTATCTCGCTTAGCTGTACTCACTGCAATCAACACAATGAATGACTATGTAAAACTAAAAGAAGAATATGATGAATTGATTAAACTAATAGAGGAAGAGGACTAAAGACAAATGATTTCGTTACTATTATTTTTAATTTTAATGTTTGGTTTTCTAATGGGGCTAAGACGAGGGTTAATTCTCCAAGCCATTCATTTAACGAGCTACATTATATCGTTTATTGTAGCATCGATTTATTATAAAAAAGCGGCTGAAAAGCTATCTTTATTTATTCCCTATGCATCGTTAGGAGAAGAAAGCAAGTGGGCCATATTTTTAGAGTCGATGCCTTTAGAGAATGCATTTTATAATGGAATTGCCTTTGTTACAATCTTTATTTTAACTAAAATTGTATTACATATTATTGCGACCATGTTAGATTTTGTTGCTCGTGTTCCAGTTATAAAGCAGTTGAACAGTATCGGTGGAGCTATATTAGGCTTTTTCGAAGTTTATTTAATTACATTTATCTTATTGTTTATTGTAGCTCTTATTCCAATTGAGAAAGTACAAACCATTATTGGTAATTCAAAATTAGCTGTTTTTATAATAGAAAAAACACCATTTTTAACGAGTAAAATTGAATCCCTATGGTTTATTGAAAACATTACATTATTGTAAAAAAAGTAAAAAACTGATGTCATGGTAACATAGATCATGAATCAGTTTTTTTCGTAGAAAAGGTGATGAAGATGAAGAAAAATAAAAAAGATATTATTCGCTTGTTAGAGGAAATAGCCCTTTATTTAGAGTTAAAAGGAGAGAATCCTTTTCGAATAAGCGCCTATCGTAAGGCAGCACAGGCCTTAGAAAGAGATATACGCTCATTAGAGGAAATAGAAGACTTAACAACAGTCGCTGGTATTGGAAAAGGAACAAATGAGTTAATTGTTGAATATATTGAAACAGGTGAGTCACAGACATTGACTGATTTAAAGGAAGATGTCCCTAGTGGACTTATCCCCTTATTAAAAGTACCAGGCTTAGGAGGGAAACGGCTCTCTACATTGTATAAAGAGTTAAATGTCGTTGATGCTGAATCATTGAAGACAGTTTGTGAAGATGGCAGTATTAAAAACATTCGCGGTTTCGGTGCAAAGACAGTTCAAAATATTTTACAAGGACTCAAGCAACTTGGTACACGTCCTGAGCGACTAGCAATCAGTGACATGTTGCCAATTGCCAATGACATTGAAGCTTATTTACAATCAATCGAAGATATAAGCCGATATAGTTTAGCAGGGAGTTTAAGAAGACTCGAAGAAACGGTAAAAGATATTGACTTTATTATCGTTGCCTCTAACTTAGAGCATGTTCGAGAAAAATTAGTCACGATACCACATGTAAAAGAAGTTATTGCCAACGGAAATACAAAAGTATCAGTGACTGTAACTTATGATTATGATATCAATGTAGACTTTCGAATTGTTTCAGACGAAGAATTTGCAACAACATTACATCACTTTACAGGTTCGAAAGAACATAATGTTTTAATGCGACAACGAGCAAAGAAACGTGGAGAAAAAATCAATGAATACGGTGTTGTTGTAGAGGAAACAAATGAACTCATCCACTTTGAAACAGAAGAAGCATTTTTTAATCATTTTAATTTACAATATATCCCACCAGAATTAAGACAAGGTAAAGAAGAAGTAGAACGCTTTGAGCAAAATATCCCCTTATTAAAGAAAGAGGATATTCGTGGAGATTTACACATGCATACGACATGGAGTGATGGTGCACAATCATTAGAAGAAATGGCTGAACGTGCTCGAACATTAGGGTATGAGTATATTGCTATAACTGATCACTCAAAATTTTTAAAAGTAGCAAATGGTTTAGATGAAACAAGATTAAGGCAGCAAAAGGAAGAGATTAATCGCTTGAATGAAAAGTATGATGATTTAACTATTTTAGCTGGGGTTGAAATGGATATATTACCCGATGGGACATTAGATTTTTCAGATGAATTTTTACAAGAAATGGACCTTGTGATAGCAACCATCCACTCTAGTTTTAATCAAACGGAAGAGGAAATCATGACAAGGCTTTTCAATGCTTTGGAAAATCCTTATGTCGATATAGTAGCACACCCGACAGGAAGGTTAATTGGGCGCAGGTCAGGGTATAAAGTAGATGTTGAAAGACTTATTCATAAAGCGAAAGAAACGAATACGGCTTTAGAACTGAATTCAAATCCACATCGTTTTGATTTAGCACCACATTATTTACAGTTAGCTGAAGAAAATGGAGTTAAATTAGCGATAAATACAGATGCACATTCATTTAATATGTTAAAACATATGGACTATGGAGTAAGAGTTGCCAATAAAGCTTACATTCAAAGGCAATCTGTCATAAACACGTGGTCAAAAGACGACCTTCTGGCATTTTTAAAACGAAATCATTGATTTTAGGAGTTGTAAGTCATGAATGATAAAACAATTAAAGTATTAGAATTTGAAAAAATAATAGAGCAAATAAAACAAGAAGCATCAACATCTTTAGGGCAATCAGCAATCAATGATATTCAAATTGAAACAGATATAAAGAAGGTGCAACAATTACAGGATGAAACAGATGAAGCCGTTCATATTTATCGTCTAAATGAGCGGCCACCATTTTCTTATGCTAATGATGTTGTGCCATTTGTAAAGCGTAGTGAAATTGGAAGTATGTTATATGCGGAAGAGTGTGTGGAAATTGCTCAATTATTATATTGTTCACGTCATCTGAAAAATTATATCAGTGATCATGAAGAAGACCTTACACACTTAAAAGCTTATGCAGAACAAATTCATCCTGTTCAGCAATTAGAGAAAGAAATTTTTCGAGTGATTGATGAACATGGAGAAATTGTTGATTATGCAACGACAGCTCTCCAATCGATTCGGAACAACATACGAACGAGTGAGCGACGAATTAGAGAAAGACTACAACAAATTATTCGCTCAAAAGGAAAAATGTTATCAGATGGCATTATAACGATTCGAAATAATAGGTATGTCTTGCCTGTCCGACATGAATACCGTCAGGCAATTGGTGGAATCGTACATGACCAATCGGCATCAGGTCAAACATTGTTTATGGAGCCACAAGCAATCACAACCATTAATAATGAGCTTCAACAATTGTTTGTTAAGGAAAAAAGGGAAATTGAAAAAGTTTTGTTAGCTTTAACAAGTCAAATTGCAGAACATCATATGGAGATTATCGACAATCAACATCTGATTGCTCGTTTAGATAGTATTTTTGCAAAAGCCTCATATAGCATGAAAATGAGAGGGTCCAAACCAAAATTGAATGATCAGGGTGTCATTGATATTAAGCGAGGTCGTCATCCATTGATTGACGAAGATGAAGTCATTGCCAATGATATTAAAATAGGCGATAGTTATCATGCTATTGTTATTACAGGGCCCAACACAGGTGGGAAAACCGTCACATTAAAGATGGTCGGACTATTTGTTTTAATGGCACAAGCAGGCATGCAAATTCCCGCATTAGATGGAAGTGAAATTGCTGTCTATAAAAATATATTTGCAGATATAGGTGATGAACAATCCATTGAACAAAACTTAAGTACTTTTTCATCTCATATGACAAATATTGTTCAAATTATGGAAAATGTTGATAATCAAACGTTTGTTTTATTTGATGAATTAGGTGCAGGTACAGATCCTCAAGAAGGAGCAGCTCTTGCCATGGCCATACTTGATGAAGTGATTGATCGTCAAGCAACGGTCATAGCGACAACACATTATCCAGAATTAAAGGCTTACAGTTATAATAGAGAGTATGTGATGAACGCATCAGTGGAGTTCGATGTAGAAACATTACGACCAACATATCGTCTGTTGCTAGGAATTCCAGGGCGAAGTAATGCATTTGAAATCTCACGTCGTTTAGGTCTTAGCGACTCGCTCATCGACCAAGCTGAAAGCTATATTGGTCTTGACTCTAAAAATGTTGAGAATATGATTCAAGCACTTGAGAAGACGAAAAAGACAGCTGAAGAAGAAGCGGAAGAAGCACATACGATATTAGAAGAAAGTGAACAGTTACGAAAAGAGATCGAAGCAGAATGGAAAGCATTTGAACAAAGTCGGGATAAATTATATAAAAAAGCAGAGGAAAAAGCACAAAAGGCAATTGAAAAAGCGAGACAAGAAGCAGAAGCAATTGTCGAATCAGTTCGTAACATGAAAAATCGAGCATGGAAAGAACATGAGTGGATCGAAGCACGGAAAGATTTAGAGGAAGCGGAAGTTGCACTCGTTAAAGACGACGAAAAAGAAAGAGTCAAAAAATCAAATGATCGTATAGAAGTTGGCGATGAAGTAAAACATCTACTTTTACAACAAGTAGGAGAAATTGTAGAGAAAAAATCAGATAAGGAATTTGTTTTACAAGTTGGTAATATGATCGTTGATGCATCCAAGGATGATATAGAGTTTGTTAGAAAAGGAAAACAAGTAATCCAAGAGGAAATGAAACATAAGCCTCGTGTCGTTAAAGCAAATCAATCCTTTACGCCAGAGCTAGATTTACGAGGAGAGCGATATGAAGAAGCGATGATACAAGCAGAGAAATTTATTGATGATGCAATCGTCAATAACTATCCGCGCGTGACAATCATTCATGGAAAAGGAACAGGCGCTTTACGTCAAGGAATCCATCAATATGCTTTACAAAATAAACATATATCGACTTTCCGATTAGGTGGAGATGGAGAAGGTGGTAGTGGTGTTACGATTATAGAATTGAATTAGTATTCATTTTGTGCTAAAATTTTATCAAACTTACCTTTTTAGAATATTGGAGGCCATTTCATGGTATTTGAAAAGTTAGCAAAGATATTAATAACAGTCGCTATTGTATTTGTCATAGTTGGAATCGTTTATTGGATACTCTAACAAGGTTTGTTTAAAACTAAGTTGAAATGGGGGATACTTATGGCTCAAGAAAGACCATGGATTCAACATTATCCGAAAGAAATTCCTGACACTTTTGATTATGAAGAAAAGCCATTACACAGTTATTTACTGGAGAATGGTTCTTCTTCCAAAGAAAAGAAAGCGCTTCATTTTATGGGGAAAGAGATGACATATAGTGAAGTTAGCCGAGAATCAAGGAAGCTAGCATCGTTTCTTCAATCAAAAGGTTTAAAAAAGGGTGATCGGGTTGCAATTATGTTGCCGAACACACCACAAGCAGTAATCGCTTATTATGGGATATTGATTGCAGGTGGTGTTGTCGTACAAGTGAATCCACTCTATACAGAAAGGGAGTTAGAACATCAATTAAAAGACTCAGGTGCAACATGTATTGTATGTTTAGATATTATGTTACCACGAGTTGAAAAGGTAAAAGAAAAATGTAAACTAAAGCATGTAATCGTGACACGAATTGCTGATTACTTACCATTTCCAAAGAATTTAATTTATCCATTTATTCAGAAGAAGCAGTATAATATAGTTGTTAAAGTACAGGAAGATGAGCAGACACATATTTGGAAGAACATAATTGAAAGCGCTTCCGAAGATGTGGAAGTAGTGGAAATTGATCCAAAAGAAGACGTTGCTTTATTGCAATATACAGGCGGAACGACAGGACGGCCAAAAGGTGTTATGCTGACACATTATAATTTAGTGTCAAATACACAGATGTGTCAAAACTGGATGTATAAATTAAAAGGCGGAGATGAAGTTGTTTTAGGTGTATTACCATTTTTCCATGTTTACGGGATGACGACGGTTATGAATATATCGGTCATGTATAGTTATAAAATGATTTTACTACCGAACTTCAAACCGGAAGATGTCTTAAAAGCAATTCAAAAACATAAACCGACCTTATTTCCAGGGGCACCAACTATGTACATTGGTTTAGTCAATCATCCAGATATTTCAAAATACGATTTATCATCGATTCAAGCGTGTATTAGTGGTTCAGCTGCATTGCCTGTTGAAGTTCAACAACGTTTCGAACAACTGACGAAAGGGAAGTTAGTAGAAGGTTATGGATTAACTGAATCGTCACCTGTTACACATGCAAACTTTATTTGGCATAAACGAGTGAATGGTAGTATAGGTGTACCATGGCCAGATACAGATGCAATGATTGTTGAAGAAGGTACTTTAAATCCACTTCCACTTGGCGAAGTTGGCGAAGTAGCAGTGAAAGGCCCACAAGTCATGAAAGGTTACTGGAACAATGAAGAAGCAACGAATAAAACTTTAAAAGATGGTTGGTTATTAACAGGCGATATGGGGAAAATGGATGAGGATGGTTTCTTTTACATTGTTGACCGTAAATCTGATATGATTATAGCAAGTGGATTTAATGTCTATCCACGTGAAGTAGAAGAAGTGTTATATGAACACCCAGAAATTGTTGAAGCATCGGTGATTGGTATACCAGATGATTATCGTGGTGAAACAATAAAGGCTGTATTAGTTACTAAAGGAAATAAAAAGCTTTCTGAAAAAGAATTAGATCAATATTGTCGAAAACATTTAGCGGCATTTAAAGTACCAAGAATCTATGAATTTAGAGAAGAACTACCTAAAACGATTGTAGGAAAAGTACTCAAACGACAATTGATAGATGAAACGCTAAAAGAAAAACAATCAAATTAATTTAGTTGATTGACTTTTTATCAATTGAGTCATATAATAACTTATGAATGACCATTCATTCATAAGTTATTTTTATTTCATTTAGGAGGGAAGCGGCATGTCTAAAGATAAACCAAAATACTATCAAATAATCGATGCAGCACTAGAGGTAATAGCCGAAAACGGATATCATGCCTCCCAAGTATCGAAAATTGCGAAACGAGCGAATGTAGCTGACGGGACAATTTATTTATACTTTAAAAATAAAGAGGATATTTTAATATCTGTCTTTAATGTAAAAATGGGGACATTTATTAAAAATATAATCGACAAGATCGAAGAAGATGATTCAGCTTATGATAAATTATTAACTTTAATTACAATGCATTATAAGCAATTATCAGAATTTCCTTACCTAGCGACAGTAGCTCAACTAGAATTACGTCAATCAAAACCAGAATTAAGAATGGAAATTAACCGTGTTTTAAAAAGTTACTTAGACGTAATTGATCGTATTATTAAGCAAGGGATAAAAGAAGGATCAATTCGCGGAGATATAAATCCTAAAATTATGCGGCAAATGATTTTCGGTACATTAGATGAAACGGTAACGACTTGGGTCATGAAAAATCAGCGCTATTCATTAGTTGAACAAGCAAGCGATGTTCATCAATTATTAACTAAAGGATTTTTTGCAAATAAAGATTAATGAGGTAGGTGATTAAGTAATTATGGAAACGCTTACGTTGAAAATGGATCATCATATTGCAGTTTTAACAATTGAAAGTCCGCCAGCAAATGCCTTATCTTCCAAATTGATTCAAGCAATTAATGATCAATTAACAAAAATCGAAGAAGATGCGTCGATTAAAGCAGTCATTTTACGAGGCGAAGGGCGATTCTTTTCTGCCGGTGCAGATATAAAAGAATTCACTGACTTACAATCTGCTGATGATTATGCAGCACTGGCGAAAATTGGTCAAAAGGTATTTGCAAGAATGGAAAACTTCCATATTCCAATCATTGCAGCGATACATGGTGCGGCTCTCGGTGGTGGATTAGAATTAGCCATGGGATGTCATATGCGCATCGTATCAGAGGATGCAAAAATCGGCTTACCGGAAATGTCACTCGGGATTATACCGGGATTTGCCGGTACGCAGAGGTTGCCGCATTATGTCGGCATTCCGAAAGCTTATGAAATAATTTTAACGGCTGAACCAATTAGTGGGAAAGAAGCTTATCAATATGGTTTAGCTAACCATGTCGTTCAAGAAGAAGCTGTTTTTGAAAAAGCGAAAGAAGTAGCTGAAAAAATTGCAAGCAAAAGTGGTCCAGCCATTCATCGAGTTATGAAGTTAGTTCCTTATGCAAAGAGCTCACAATTTGATGAAGGTGTTGAAAAGGAAGCTGAATATTTCGGTGAGATATTCGGAACTGAAGATGCTTCAGAAGGCATTCGTGCATTTATTGAAAAACGTAAACCAAACTTTAAGGATAAATAGTAAGGAGGAAATGCAATGGATATTTATGTGTTATTAAAAAGAACTTTTGATACTGAGGATAAAATTGTAGTAAGCGATGGAACGATTGAAGATGATGGGGTTGAATTTATCATTAACCCGTATGATGAATACGCTGTCGAAGAAGCAATCGTACAACGTGATGAACACGGTGGTGAAGTGACAGTTGTAACAATTGGTGATGATGATTCTCGTGAGCAACTACAGAGAGCGCTAGCAATGGGAGCAGATAAAGCTGTCTTAATTAACACAGAGGATGATTTAGAAGAGGGCGACCAATTCACAACTGCTGAGATATTAGCAGCGTTTTTTGAAGATAAAGAAGCTGATTTAATTTTAGCAGGTAATGTTGCAATCGATGAAGCGAGTGGACAAGTTGGTCCAAGATTAGCAGAAAAGTTAGATATACCATATGTGACAACGATTGTTGGACTTGAAATTGATGGAAGTGACGTCAAAATTGAGAAAGACGTAGAAGGTGATGTTGAAAAAATTGAAACAACACTACCATTACTTGTGACATGTCAACAAGGATTAAACGAACCAAGATACCCTTCATTACCAAACATAATGAAGGCAAAACGTAAGCCTTTAGATGAATTAGAAATAGATGACCTTGACTTAGATGAAGATGATGTCGAAGCAAAAACTGAAACAGTGGATATTTATCTACCACCCGAAAAGTCAGCAGGTCGTATTTTAGAAGGCGAAGTTGATGAACAGGTAAAAGAATTAGTCTCACTATTAAAAGACGAAGCAAAAGTATTGTAATTGGAAGGAGAGGTTATTATGAGTGATAAAATATTAGTTATTGCAGAATCAAAAGACGGTGAATTAAGAAATGTTAGTTTTGAAGCGATTGCAGCTGCTAAACAAGTAAATGATTCAGCTGAAGTTGTCGCTTTATTATTAGATCATACAGACCTTGCAGATCGTGCACAAGAAATGATTCAATATGGTGCTGATCGAGCAATTACGGTAGTAAACGACCAGTTAGAACATTATACATCAGATGGTTACGGGCAAGCGATTATTGAAGTGATTGAAGATGAATCACCTTCAATCATTGTCATGGGTCACACATCGATTGGAAAAGACGTGACACCAAAAATTGCAGCTAAATTAAATTTAGGGCTTATATCTGATGTTACAGAACTTGAAAAAGATGGAGACAATCCAGTCTTTATTCGACCGATCTATTCAGGAAAAGCATTTGAGAAAAAAGTGTTTAAAGAAGGAACAACATTTTTCACAGTTCGTCCAAACAATATCGCTTCTCTCGACAAGGATGAAGGGCGTTCAGGAGATGTGACTGCTAAAGATGTTGATATTAAAACACTTCGTACAATTATTAAAGAAGTCATTCGAAAACAATCAGAAGGTGTTGACATGTCTGAAGCGAATGTTGTCATTGCTGGTGGACGTGGAGTTAAGAGTGCAGAAGGCTTTGAACCATTATATGAACTAGCAGATTTGTTAGGTGGAGCAGTTGGAGCATCACGTGGTGCATGTGACGCAGACTATTGTGATTACTCACTTCAAATTGGTCAAACAGGTAAAGTTATTACACCAGACTTATATATCGCAGTAGGTATTTCGGGAGCAATCCAGCACCTAGCTGGAATGTCCAACTCAAAAGTAATTGTTGCAATTAACAAAGATCCAGAAGCAAATATTTTCAACATTGCAGATTATGGTATTGTTGGTGATTTGTTCGATGTCCTACCGAAATTAATTGAAGAAATCAAAGCGTTAGCATAGTTAAGAAACGGAAGGCATTTTAATGAATGTCTTCCGTTTTTATAAGCTCTTACCTTGTGCAAACTATTAGCATATCGATAAAACTGATGTTATAATTTGTATCAAGATAGAAAAACATTAGTATTGGAATGGAGGAAATATTGAAATGGCAATTGTAGATGTAACAGACCAAACATTTGCTCAAGATACAGCTGAAGGTCTTGTTTTAGTAGACTTTTGGGCACCTTGGTGTGGACCTTGTAAAATGATTGCACCTGTACTTGAAGAGCTTGACGGTGAACTAGGTGACAAAGTTAAAATTGTTAAACTTAACGTAGATGATAACCAAGAAACAGCAGGAAAATTTGGTGTAATGAGTATTCCAACTTTATTATTAATGAAAGATGGAAATGTTGTTGACCAAGTTGTAGGCTTCCAACCAAAAGAAGCATTAGCTGAACTCGTTAACAAACACGTATAAAAGATATGTATAATCCCTTGTCATATAAATGATGAGGGATTATTTTTTAGGAGCGTATTTTATGGCTAATCATACAATTGAAGAAAAATTAAAAGTCCTTCCTTTAAAGCCAGGTTGTTATTTGATGAAAGATAAGCATGGGACTGTTATATACGTTGGAAAGTCAAAAGCATTACGCAATCGTGTGCGCTCTTACTTTAAAGGAAATAATAACGAAAAAACCCAAAGACTTGTCATGGAAATTGTTGATTTTGAATATATCGTAACATCCTCGGAAATAGATGCCTTAATTTTGGAAATGAATCTTATTAAAAAATATGATCCGAAATATAATGTCATGCTTAAAGATGATAAGAGCTATCCATATGTCAAAATTACAAATGAAAGACACCCACAATTATTGATTACACGCTCAATAAAAAGAGATCGTAGTAAATATTTTGGCCCATATACAAATGTCATTGCAGCTAGAGAGACGAAAAAGTTACTGGATCGATTATACCCATTAAGAAAATGTAACAACCCTAAAGGAAGATATTGCCTTTATTATCATTTAGGGCAATGTTTAGCATGTAGTGAACATCCACCGACACGTGAAGAGTATGATGAAATTGTGCAAGAAATCACTCAGTTTTTACAAGGTGGATATAAAACGATTAAACGGGAAATTGAAGAGAAAATGTACGAGGCAAGCGATGCATTACAATTTGAAAGGGCACAAGAATATAAAGAACAAATAGAACATATAGAAGCAGTTATGGAGCAACAAAAGGTAGTGATTTCAGACAGGTCGACTATTGACATATTTGGATATAGTTATAACAAAGGTTGGCTTTGTGTTCAGGTGTTTTATGTGCGTGAAGGGAAACTTGTAGAAAGAGATGTGTCAATATTTCCCTTCTATCAAGAACCGGAAGAAGCTTTCATTAGTTTCATCGGTCAATTCTATTTAACAGGTAATCGCCATTTGAAGCCTAAGCAAATTCTTGTTCCGATTGGAACAAATATAGATATGATTAAAGCTTTATTAGAAGTTGACGTCCATACGCCATTTCGGGGTACTAAGCGTGAGTTAGTAGAAATGGCAGAAAAAAATGCAAAAATTGCCTTAGAAGAACGCTTTTCGCTTATTGAGTTAGACGAAGAACGAACAATCAAAGCTGTTGAAAGGTTAGGTGAGGTGTTACATATTGAAACACCGCACCGGATTGAAGCATTTGATAACTCGAATATTCAAGGGACCGATCCTGTTTCGGCAATGGTTACTTATATTGATGGAAAGCCAGCCAAAAATGAGTATCGAAAATATAAAGTGAAAGAAGTAGAAGGCGCAGATGATTATAGCACCATGCGCGAAGTAATCCGTAGACGTTATACAAGATTGCTTAAGGAATCTTTACCTTTACCAGATTTGATCATTGTAGATGGTGGGAAAGGTCAAATCAATGTAGCGGAAGATGTACTTGAAAACGAATTAAGTCTATCCATTCCTATTTGTGGTTTAGTAAAGGATGACAAACATAAGACAAGTGAGTTACTGTATGGAAGTCCTGCTCAAATTGTCGATCTTGAGCGAAACTCAAATGAGTTTTATTTAGTGCAACGTATACAAGATGAAGTTCACCGTTTTGCTATATCATTTCATAGACAGTTGAGGAGCAAAGGGATGATCCAATCAAAATTGGATACAATCGAAGGTGTTGGTCCTAAACGTAGACAACTCCTTTTAATGCATTTTAAAACAATTAATGAAATTAAGAAAGCAAAAGTTGAAGACATTACTAAACTAGGTATCCCTCAAAATGTTGCCAGTCACATTTTAGAAGAACTAAATAAAGAATAAAAGCAGTGTGATATAAAATAATCACACTGCTTTGTTATATCTTATGTATATTAATCAATGAAGAGAACTTTAAATTCGCTTCGAAGTAGTCTTTTGTTTACCTCTTCGGTACATTCACATGTTCGTTCGGTTAAAATCGAGATTGCTTCAGATAAAAATCCTGCTTCCATTCGGAATTCGATAGGGAAAGATGAGTTGAGCTTTTGTGCTAGTTCATCAGACATCAAATGGAAGTGTAATTCTTTTTTCTTTTCTTTTACTAAGTCTAAATGTCCCCATTTCATCATATGAAATATAAGGGCAATATCTTCGATTGAATTGATGTCGAACTTACGAGCAAAACGTTTACCGATATAATAAAGTAAAGAGTCATTTTCTTGTGCAACTAAATCTTGTAATCCGATATAACGAAGTAAATCGTGTCCGATTGTATCTGTTGGTAGTTGTTGTATATCAGCTATCGATATTTTTTTATTTTCCATCATTCGACTTCCTTTTAAAATTATTTTCATTGTTTTAATTATATCATAATTTGGTTGATTTTTATTCTATTTCATTTAATTATGCATAATGATAGAAAAAAACTATCGTTTTCTTGACTGCTAAGGCGGTAAGAAGTACAATAAATGTGTACATATTGTGAATGGATACAACGTACAAAAACATGTATCTTTTAAAAAAATAATGGTACTAAGGAGGGAATATCGAGATGGGCAATCAAAGAGAATATTATAGTAGAAGACTACACTCGTTATTAGGTGTTATCCCGATTGGGATTTTTGTTATTCAACACTTAATCATTAACCATTTCGCTGTTTATGGAGAAGAAAGTTTCAACAAGGCAGCAGGTTTTATGGGAGATCTTCCATTTGTTTTGGTTTTAGAGACTTTTGTAATCTACTTACCAATTCTTTTCCATGCTATTTTAGGGGTGTATATTGCGTTTGCAGTACCTAGATACAATAATAAGAATTATGGTTTCGTTAGAAACTGGATGTTCTTGTTACAACGTATTACAGGAGTTATTGCATTTATATTTATTGTATGGCATGTGGTTCAAACTAGAGTACAAGTTGCATTCTTTGGTGCTGAGGTAAACTATCAAATGATGGAAAATATTTTAACAGAGCCATTTTATTTCTGGTTCTACATCGTTTCGATCTTAGCAATTGTATTCCACTTAGCTAACGGGCTATGGGGATTTTTTGTAACTTGGGGTATTGCACAGTCTCCAAAGTCACAACAAGTAATTTCATATGCTTCAATCGTCGTCTTTTTAATCGTTTCATATATTGGAATTCGTACGATTATTAAATTCGCATATGGTGTATAAATTAGAGGAGGGAGTCATATAAATGGCAAATCGTAAAGTCGCAGTTGTCGGCGGTGGGCTAGCTGGATTAATGGCTGTTATTAAAGCTGCTGAAGCTGGCGTTCATGTAGATTTATTTTCAATTGTACCTGTAAAACGCTCTCACTCTGTATGTGCCCAAGGTGGGATAAATGGTGCGGTTAATACAAAAGGTGAGGGAGATTCACCTGCAATTCACTTTGATGATACAGTTTATGGTGGGGACTTCTTAGCTAACCAACCACCTGTACAAGCAATGTGTGATGCGGCACCAAACATCATTCATATGTTAGACCGTATGGGTGTTATGTTTAACCGTACAGCAGAAGGATTATTAGACTTCAGACGCTTTGGTGGAACACAACACCACCGTACAGCATTTGCTGGAGCAACAACAGGTCAACAATTATTATATGCATTAGATGAACAAGTTCGTAAGTTTGAAGTTGAAGGATTAGTTACGAAATATGAAGGTTGGGAATTCTTAGGTGCTATTATTGATGATGAAGGAATCGGACGTGGAATTGTCGCACAAGAAATTAAGACACATGAAATTCGTTCATTCCGTTCAGATGCAACAATTATGGCTACGGGTGGCCCAGGAATCATTTTCGGGAAATCAACAAACTCAATGATTAATACTGGTTCTGCAGCTAGTATTTTATATCAACAAGGTGTTAAATATGCAAATGGTGAGTTCATTCAAATTCACCCGACAGCAATTCCAGGAGACGACAAATTACGTCTTATGAGTGAATCTGCACGTGGGGAAGGTGGACGTGTATGGACTTATGATGAAAATGGTGAACCATGGTATTTCTTAGAGGAAAAATATCCTGCATACGGAAACTTAGTACCACGTGATATTGCTACACGTGAAATCTTTGATGTATGTGTTAACCAAAAGTTAGGTATTAACGGGGAAAACATGGTTTATTTAGACCTATCTCATAAAGATCCAAAAGAGCTAGATGTTAAGCTTGGTGGAATCATTGAAATTTACGAGAAGTTCGTAGGAGAAGACCCTCGTAAAGTACCAATGAAAATCTTCCCAGCCGTTCACTACTCAATGGGCGGTATGTGGGTAGACTATGACCAAATGACAAATATCCCTGGTATTTTCGCAGCTGGTGAATGTGATTACTCACAGCATGGTGCTAACCGCTTAGGTGCAAACTCACTACTATCAGCAATTTATGGTGGAATGGTAGCAGGACCTAAAGCAATTGAATATATTGATGGATTAACAACACATGCAGAAGATTTACCAGAAGATTTATTTGTTGCACGTCAAAAAGAAGAAGAAGAAGCGTTTGAAAAACTATTGCAAATGGATGGGGAAGAAAACGCTTATCAGTTACATAAAGAACTAGGAGAGTGGATGACGGATAACGTAACAGTTGTACGTGAAAATACTCGATTAGAAAAAACTGATGAGAAAATACAAGAACTTATTCAACGTTGGGAAAACATTAACATTCACGATACATCTAAATGGAGTAACCAAGGTGTTATGTTCGCACGTCAATTGAAAAACATGTTGCACTTAGCTCGTGTTATCACAATTGGAGCATTAAAGCGTGATGAAAGTCGTGGGGCTCACTACAAGCCAGAATTCCCAGAACGTGATGATGATAATTTCTTAAAAACAACGATTGCGGAGTTCGATAAGGAAACTCAATCACCGAACATATATTATGATGAGGTTGATGTTTCATTAATCCCGCCACGTAAGCGTGACTACACGAAGAAAAGTGAAGGGAGTGCGAAATAATGGCTGAACAAACAGTACAGTTTATCATTACTCGACAAGATAATCAGGATTCAAAACCTTATGAAGAAGTATTTAACGTACCATATCGTAAAAATATGAACGTTATCTCAGCTTTAATGGAAATTCAGAAAAACCCGGTCACTGCAGATGGTAAAGAGACAACACCTGTTCAATGGGAAATGAGTTGTCTTGAGGAAGTTTGTGGTGCTTGTTCAATGGTAATTAACGGTAAAGCTAGACAATCATGTGCGGCTTTAGTTGACCAATTAGAACATCCAATTCGATTAGCGCCAATGAGTACGTTCCCAGTTGTTCGTGACTTAATTGTAGATCGTGAAAGAATGTTCGACGCATTAAAACAAGTTAAAGCATGGGTTCCAATTGATGGAACATATGATTTAGGGCCTGGTCCACGTATGGCTGAGAAGAACCGCCAATGGGCTTATGAGTTATCTAAATGTATGACATGTGGAGTTTGTTTAGAAGCTTGTCCAAACGTAAATGACAAAAGCTCATTTATTGGACCAGCAGCAATCTCACAAGCACGTTTATTCAATGCTCACCCAACAGGTGCAATGCATAAAAGTGATCGTTTAGAAGGTTTAATGGATGAAGGTGGATTACTAGGATGTGGAAACGCACAAAACTGTGTGGAAGTATGTCCTAAAGGAATTCCATTAACAACTTCAATCGCTGCAATGAACCGTGCAACACTAGTACAATCATTTAAAAACTTCTTTGGAAGCGATGATGTACGTTAATAAAAAAATATGCTTCGTGTGATCTTAAGTGATTACACGAAGTTTTTTCATTGAATAATGTAAGCGCTTAACAAACAATTATAATTGTAGTATAATGAATGAACAACCATTCATAAGTGAGGGATTATATTGGACATTCAATCATTATCAATTGACGAAATTTGGGAAGAAGTAAGAAATAAGGCTGTAGAAAATCCGAGTTTAATCGAAGGTTTAAATCATGCTTATCAATTTGATATTAAAGTAAGTGAAGGTGAACAGAGTTATACACTCTCCTTTGATGACGGCGTAAATGTTGTCGAAGGAAGAGATGATGAAGCAGACTGTCTATTACAAATGAATGAGAAGAACTTTAAGAAGTTAGTAGAAGGTTCAATTAATTCAGCTGCTGCATTCATGACGGGAAAATTAAAAGTAAAAGGAAATATTGGGCTTGCCTTAAAGTTAGAATCAGCTTTGAAAAAGTTTTCTTGGGAATAAGATGAGGAGGAAGAACATGAAGAAAAATATCGCTTATATTAGCAATTTTAAAGAGTGGTTTGATGAGTTTTCTTTTTATGTTCCTATGAAAGTTAGATTTTCCGAAACTGATATGTTTGGTCATGTTAATAATACGTCTGCATTTGTTTATTTTGAACAAGCTAGGTTAGAGTTATTAGCTCATCTTGGCTTCTCTACGGAAAATCTGTCAAGTACTGAAAGTATTCCGGTTGTAGCAGATTTACAATGTGACTTTTTGAAACAAATATTTTTCGGAGAAACGATTAATGTCTATGTGAAAGTACATCAAATAGGAAATAGCTCCATTGATATTCATTACTTAGTATTAAACGAAAAGAAAGAGCCTTGTTTAACAGGGAGAGGTCGGATTGTTAATATTAATGTACATACAGGCAAACCAACTAGCTTTACAGAGGAACAAAAAGAATTGTTGGTAAAGAGTAAAGATAATCATGAAACAAAATAATGTTCAAGTACACTGCATATTATGCAGTGTTTTTTTAGGCTTACTGTTAACTTTTATAGAAAGGTGTATAATTAAAATGACATCATTATTTACTATAAAGGAGTTTTCTAATGAAGCGTATTAAATTAATGTTGACCATTTTAACTTTAGCAGCCCTATTGATAGCTTGTAGCAATGAAGAGGCTAACAATAACAAGGATGAGAATGAGAACCATGATAATCAGAATAATAATAGTCTTGTAAGCAATGATGAAAATCATAATGAGGCTGGGGAACTAGATGGTATAGATACGGCAGAGGAAGAAGCATTTGCTAAAATCATGTCTGTTGAGTCTTTAGATGATTTAAAGATTGAACGTAAACAATTGGATAATGTGATTGGAGATGATGGCAATTACCCTTCCTATTCTGACCAGGAAATTGTAAAAGAGTTTGCCGATGATGAAGGCATGATTGAATTTGATTTAGATGATCAGCCGATAGTCTCTGTACAATATGAAGATGGTCAAATTACGAATGTTACAAACTACTCATCATCATTCATTGATATTAATGACCATCAAGCTCTTGTCTTGCCAAAAGAAGATATTGAAGTCATTTACAATGTCATTGTTAACCAGGATCCTTATAATGACATATCTGGATATACAGGTGATGGAGATATTGATTTCCGCTCATTTGATGAATTAACACTTACTGAGTTAGCTATGATACAAACAATTGGTTTTACAGGCCACTATCTCGTTTTAATTGAGGATTTTATCGAATCTGAAGATTTTAATAGTGACGCATATGAGGTGACGATGGAAGAAGCAAGTAAATTCGCTGAACCTATGGTCTTAATCCCAGCACCACAAACACCGACAGACTATCAATTATTTGAAATCCTAACTTACTATAAAGAAGGATGGTTTCATTTAGTGAACATGTCAGAACCAGAAGACGAGATTGAAGAGTTCACAGAGATTTACATGCAGTTACGAGAGCTTTTTAATAACTTTTTCGCTTATTTATTTGTTGCGATTGGTGATGTTGAATAAAATACATTTGAAGCCGACTCATATGTCGGCTTTTTATTATAATATTAACTCTTCTAACTTGATGAGTTCAACAATTGCTTGAGACCTACTGTTAACACTTAACTTTTGAATAACATTTGAAACGTGATTTCGAACGGTTTTTTCTGATATAAATAATTGTTTGGCAATTTCCTTTGTCGTTTTATCGATAATGAGGAGTTCAAATATCTCTCGCTCTCTTTTTGTTAAAATATTTGATGGATGTTCATTGAACGTATATACCAAAACATATCACCTCCTAATCAATCGGTTCGTATTATGTTATGTAAAATAACTTTTTTTGTTCATATAAGAAATAGCTATAAGCTACAAAAAAGACAAAATATGATAAACTATAAGTTCAAATTAAAGTTTTAAAGAGGTGTATGTCGTGGATCGACCAATTGGATTATTAGATTCAGGTGTAGGTGGGTTGACGGTTGCAAATGAATTAATCCGACAACTACCAAAAGAACAATTAATATATATAGGAGACACTCTACGTTGTCCTTATGGTCCACGGACTGAAGACGAAGTACGACAATATACAAATGAACTTGTTGATTTTTTAGTGAGTAAAAACGTGAAAATGGTTGTCGTAGCATGTAACACAGCAACAGCATTTACTCTTGAGGAATTAAAGGGTCGTTTAAATATTCCAGTCATAGGTGTCATCCAACCAGGTGCCCGTGCTGCCATCAAATTAACTGAAAGTAATGAAGTTGGTATCATAGGGACAGAGGGAACCATCAATAGTCAGGCTTATGAACAAGCCTTAAGACGGATTAACGAGCAAATAAAAACGTATGCATTAGCATGTACACCATTTGTTCCTTTAGTTGAAAGCGGGCAAGTAGAAGGTAAGCAAGTTGAGCGTATCGTAAAAGAAACATTAGAGCCTTTATTAGATAAAGCAAATATGGATACTTTAATTTTAGGTTGTACACATTATCCATTATTAGAAAGTGTGATTAAACAGACGCTTCATCGTCAAGTGAAAGTCATTTCATCAGGCGAAGAAACAGCGCGTGAAGTGAGTACAATATTAGAACATCAAAACTTGTTGAATCAAGGTAAACATAATGAAAGACATCAGTTTTACGCAACAGGTGATATGGAAAGCTTTCAAGAGATAGCTCATTTGATTTTTCAAAATAGTCATTTAGATGAAAATGATATTGATTTTGAAAATGTACGTTTATAATGAACATGAGCGTGAGAAAGATATATATAAGATAAAATAAATAAAGATAGGGGTATTAAAATATGGAAACGAATCAAATTCGTCAAACAGTCATTACACCAAATTATATTATCCATCCTGAAGGTTCCGTTTTAATTGAAGTAGGCAATACAAAGGTGATTTGTAATGCAACGATTGAAGAAAGAGTTCCACCATTTTTAAGAGGGCAAGATAAAGGTTGGATAACAGCAGAATATTCCATGTTACCACGAGCAACGGAACAACGAACGATTCGAGAAGCGGCACGAGGTAAATTAGGTGGAAGAACAATGGAAATTCAGCGTCTTATCGGACGAGCATTACGAGCGGTAGTAGATTTAGATAAGTTAGGAGAAAGAACGATTTGGGTTGATTGTGATGTCATCCAAGCTGACGGTGGTACGAGAACAGCATCCATTACTGGTGCTTTTGTTGCGACAGCATTAGCGTTAGGCAGCTTAATAGAAAATGATATCATTGATGAATTGCCAATTACGGATTACCTAGCTGCTATTTCTGTTGGCGTTGATCAATCTGGTGAAGTTGTTTTAGACTTAGATTATGAGAAGGACTCAAATGCACAAGTTGATATGAATGTCGTTATGACGGGTGATGGTCGATTTGTTGAAATTCAAGGGACTGGAGAGGAATCAACCTTTTCTCATGATGAACTTCAACTGATGTTAGAACAAGCAACAGAAGGTATTAATCAGCTCTTTACGATTCAAAAAGATGTCCTTGGTGATATAGGTCAACAAATAGGCTTAAAAAAGGTTGATTTTGATGCGTGAGTTGATTATAGCGACACACAATAAGGGGAAGGTTAAAGAATTTAAGCAACTCTTAAATGATTTACCAATTCAGATTTATTCTTTACATGATTTTCCGGAAGTAGATGAAATAGAAGAGACAGGAAGTACTTTTCACGAAAATGCACAATTAAAAGCTGAAACAATAGCTCGTCAATTTCAAAAGTCAGTTCTTGCAGATGATTCAGGGTTAGTTGTTGATGCTTTAAATGGAGCACCAGGTGTATATTCTGCCAGATACGCAGGCGAACATGCTACAGATGATGACAATATCGCAAAACTGTTGCAATCACTTCAGCAGACAGCAGATGCAGACCGAACAGCACACTTTATTTGTGTTTTAGCATTTGCCCAACCTGAAAAAGAAACGTCATTTCATGAAGGAAAATGTTTTGGAAGGATTATAAAAGAAACAAAGGGTGAACAAGGGTTTGGATATGATCCTGTATTTGTCCCAAGGGATTATGACAAAACATTTGCTGAACTAAGCAGTGATGTGAAGAATAAGTTAAGTCATAGATCTCAAGCATTAAAAGCATTTAAAGCCTACTTAAAAGAAGAATGAGACTGAAAGGAGTCGATAGCAATGTATCGAATCTTACTCGTAAGTGATAGTCATGGTTTAACAGAAGAACTCGTCAAAATTCGGAAGCGACATGATGTTCATTATTTATTTCACGCAGGGGATTCCGAGCTTGATACGGACTCACCTTCTTTAGCTGGATACTACGTTGTCCGAGGTAATTGTGACTGGAAAGGCAAGTTTCCTAATATGATTGTCGAAGAAATTAATGGGACACGCTTTATGATGACACATGGTCATTTACACGATGTAAAAGGGTCCTTACTAAAATTACAATATGCTGCAGAAGAACAAGAAGCGGACATCATTTGTTCTGGTCATTCGCATATAGCGAAGTGTGATCTAATAGAAGGAAAACTATATATTAATCCTGGTAGCATTCGATTACCAAGACATTATCCTGAACCAAGTTATGCCATCGTTGAATGGGATGACAATCTTGATATAAGCGTCACTTATTATAATCTCCAAGGAGAAAAATTGACTGATTTAGGTGGTCAATTTAAATTATAGCATTAAAATTGTTGACATTCTTTTTCAAAATGCATATAATTAATTTTGCGTTTGAAAATCTTTGTTAACAATTTGCGGGTGTAGTTTAATGGTAAAACTCCAGCCTTCCAAGCTGATGTTGGGGGTTCGATTCCCCCTACCCGCTCCATATTTGGCCCCGTAGCTCAGCAGGATAGAGCAATAGCCTTCTAAGCTATCGGTCGCACGTTCGAATCGTGCCGGGGTCGCTAAGTAAAAAGTCCTATGGTATCAATTGATATCATAGGGCTTTTGTTGTAATAAATGTGAAAGCTTATTTGTAATGAACAAATCTCAAAACGTTAAGACGAATGTTGACGCATCAAGGGTTTGCATACACTTTTTGATGCAAGTTGATGCAAATATTGAAAAAACAATATGTTTATCAAAGGCACTGACAGAGATGTTAGTGTCTTTTTTGCATGTAAAACTTTATAAATCACGTAATAAATTAAGAGCGATTTCTTCTTGTTCATGCTTCTTTTCAGGCATAAGTTCTAGATAATAATTTTGAGTGGTTTGGATATTTACATGACCCAATCGTTTAGATACATAAACGATATCGATATCTTGAGCAAATAAGAAGGAGGCATGTGTATCACGGAGTCCATGAAAGGTGGTTTTTTCAATGCTTAGCTTTTTGAGTAGTTCCGCTAACATTTCAGATTGTTTAAATCCATCGAAACTGAAAATATACCATTTTCTTTTATGGGAATTTGACGAATGAGCTCATATACTTCTTTATTTATTGAAACATCTCTTTTAGCATTATCTGTTTTGAGTGAAGTATCTTCTGAAGTAGGACTGATTGAATGTCTTACATGGATTCCATATTTGTAAAGACTGTCAGGTTTAATTGCAAGGAGTTCCCCACGGCGCATGCCAGTTTCGAGTGCGAGAAGGACAAGGAGATGAAATTCATTTTGAGGATTGCTTATTACATAATTACGAAGTTTTTTGAAGTCAGTAATTGATAGAGATTTGTTTCGTTTAGGAGATTCTATACCTCGAGTTTTTACTAATCGAGTAAAATCGTTTGGAATGTAACCTCTGGAGTAGGCATCGCGAAGAGCAGTTTTAATTTTGAGAAGAACTTCATGT
>DATGTP010000050.1:0-47580 GCA_035301825.1 Pseudogracilibacillus sp.
TCTAAACTAAGGAGGGTAACGATGAGTAATTCACAAAAAATATTAGTAGTAGATGATGAGGACCGTATTAGACGTCTACTTCGTATGTATTTAGAACGTGACGATTTCGAAGTAGAAGAGGCAGAAAACGGTGCTGATGCATTAGAACTCGCATTAAACAATGATTACGATGCTATTTTATTAGACTTAATGATGCCTGAAATGGATGGAATTGAAGTATGTGAACGATTAAGACAAGAAAAGAACACACCTATTATTATGCTGACAGCAAAAGGTGAAGAATCAAATCGTGTTCAAGGCTTTGAAGTAGGTGCTGACGATTATATTGTAAAACCATTCAGCCCACGTGAAGTTGTTCTTCGTCTGAAAGCAGTATTACGCCGTACAACAACGACAGTAATCAATGAAGGGGCAAGTAATTTAATCGTCTTTCCTAACTTAACGATTGACCTTGATGCTTATCGTGTGACATCAAATGGTGTGGAAGTAACCTTAACACCGAAAGAATATGAATTGCTCGTCTTTCTAGCTCAATCACCTGATAAAGTATTTAAACGTGAAGAGCTATTAAAAGAAGTGTGGCATTATGAATTTTTCGGTGATCTACGTACAGTAGATACACATGTAAAAAGACTTCGTGAAAAATTAACTCAAGTATCTAAAGAAGCAGCGAAAATGATTGTAACTGTTTGGGGAATTGGATACAAATTTGAGGTTATTGAATAAATGTTTTGGAGAAGTGTAGTAGGGAAACTAGCAATGACAATCTTATTGCTAGTTTCTTTTGTATTATTTATCTTAACGATTTTATTATTAGAGTTATTTGAAGGATTTCACGCGCAAGAAGTCGAAAAAAATATGTTACAAACAGCATCAAAAATATCAATTATTGTTGATGAACAAGATGACCCTTATTTTATATCACAAATGGCTGAACAAGTGAAAGAACCGTCAAACAAAGTCATCATTTATTTTCCAGATGATACAATTTGGATTTCTAATACGACAAATGAAGCACTATCACACATTAATCAGAATACAATTGAAAGTGATAAAGACTTATATGATGTTGTGCTTGATGGTCGTCCCTATAATGAAAAGATTGAAATTGATGATAATTTAGAAGCAAGAGTTATTGGTATCCCTACTCGCGGACATAAAGGTGCCATCTATGTCTACCAAACCTTAGATATTATTAATCAAACACGTGCGGAAACGACAAAAATTATTTTTGTTGCTGCGGCGATTGCCATTCTCTTAACGACGGTCTTTGCCTTTTTCTTATCAACACGTATTACGAAACCATTGATTGAAATGAGGAAGGCTGCGATTGCTTTAACAAAAGGGGAGTTCAATCGTAAAGTTCCCATTTTAACGAATGATGAAATTGGCGAATTAGCGGTTGCCTTTAATCATATGGGAAGTCAATTGAATTATCATATTGATGCCTTACATCAAGAAAAAGAACAACTTTCAAGTATTGTTAATTCAATGGCGGACGGTGTCATTACTTTGAATAGTGAAGGTCATATCATTTTAATGAACCCTCCAGCAGAAAACTTTTTAAATGATTGTTACTATGAGAATGAAAAAGATGTACCAAAAGATCGTCAATATGAACTGCCAGAACAAATTCAATCCGTTTATCAAGCAGTCTTACAAGAAGAAAAAGAAGTTTTGAAAGAATTAACGATTCAAGGGAAAAATTGGGTAATGATTTTCACACCTTTATATGGCGATGACAATATTCGCGGAGCTGTTGCCGTATTACGTGATATGACAGAGGAAAGACAATTGGATAAATTAAGAAAAGACTTTATTGCCAATGTCTCTCATGAGTTAAGAACGCCTATTGCGATGATGCAAGGTTATAGTGAAGCAATTGTTGATGATATTGCTGAATCAAAAGAAGATAAAAATGAATTGGCACAAATTATTTTGGATGAGTCATTACGTATGGGCCGTCTCGTTAATGAATTGTTAGATATTGGACGGATGGAAGCTGGACAAATCGAACTGCACTTATCAGAAATTGAATTGAACAATTACGTGCAAAAGATTATTACTAAATTCCAAGGACTAGCATCTGACAAAGAAATCCAATTACAATTTAAAGCTGACTTTAATGACTTAGAGGCTGAAATAGATGGTGATCGGATTGAGCAAGTGTTTACGAATTTAATCGCCAATGCAATTGAACATACACCAGAAGGTGGGCAGGTGACAATAGAACTTGAAGCCTTACACGATCATTTCGTTGCTCATATTAAAGATACGGGTGTTGGCATCAGTGAAGACGATTTATCATTTATCTTTGAACGATTTTATAAGGCAGATAAAGCAAGAACGCGTAACGGGAAGCGTAAAGGAACCGGACTTGGTCTCTCCATTGCTAAGCACATTGTCGATGCTCATAAAGGAACAATTACAGCGAAAAGTAAGATAGGTGAAGGGACAACATTTAGTTTTAAAATACCGTTAAAACAATGACAAAGCTATATTTTATGGTATAATTTTAATTTGTAAAATTGCACTATAATAAAAGAATATTGGTTTTATGTAAGCCATAAATGAAAAGGGAATGACGTGAAAAGCGTCAACTGTCCTCGCAACTGTAAACTAGGACGACATAAAAGTGTAACCACTGTACATAGAGTATGGGAAGGTATTTATGATCGGATGATGAGTAAGTCAGGAGACCTGCCAATATTCGTTAGTCATTCAATATTTCGAGGCAAAGTATTGGAAGAAGTTTGTAATAAGTAACCATCCTATTTATTACTATTTCTTGGACTAACCGTATTTATTATTGTTGCTAGACAATAAATATGGAAAGGAAAAGATGATCATGCAAAAAAGATTGATACAACTATTAACAATATTTTCAATAGTATTAATGATTGTTGGATGTTCAAATAATAATGAACTTACGAATAATAATACTAACAACACTAATAATGTAGAAAATGTTGAAAACGAAGAAGGACAAATTGAAGTTCTTATTTCAATTACAAAAGAAGAAGGCGAAGAAGAGATTTCAACTAAAGAAGTTAAAGTTGAAGAAGGCGCTATTCTTATGGATGTATTAGAAGACAATTTTGAGATTGAAGAAGAAAATGGACTCATTACATCAATTGACGGTGTAGAAGCAGATGACAGTGAACAAATAGCTTGGATGTATTTTGTAAATGGTGACTTTGCTTCGGTTGGAGCAAATGAATATGAGCTTCAAGCTGGCGATGATGTAAACTTTGACTTACAGTCTTGGGAGTAAAATGAACGTCTATAAATTAACCTTAATTGCTATCTTAAGTACCTTAGCAATAGTAGGACGACTATTTTTAACCTTTATTCCAAATGCGCAGCCAGTAACAGCGATTATTATAATGACTGGCCTCTTACTCGGGCCTCTTTCAGGTGTTTTAATCGCATTGATCACGACATTTGTCTCTAATATCGTTCTTGGGATGGGGATTTGGACGATTTGGCAAATCTTATCTTGGTCAATCATTGGCCTGTTAGCGGGACTTTTAGGTAAATTAAAACTAAAGCAATTACCGATTGTTGTCGTATTTAGTTTTCTTGCCGGATATTTATATGGCTTCCTTATTTCATTAACGACCTATCAAGTGTCAGGTAAGTTTTGGCCATATTATATTGCTGGACTCCCATTTGATACGAGCCATGCCATAGGTAATGTCGTTTTCATCATATTGCTTTATCCATTGATGACTTATTTACTGAAAAAATACGCACATAATCGATTTTCTTATTAAATAAAGGTGTTGAGCTTACTCTGTAAACTCAACACCTTTTTCATTTGAAAAATAAATGATATGATAAGCATATCGGAAGCTTAAGGAGATAGACATGTGAAATATGAAGAATTAATAGAAAAGATTAGTCAAAAAGAACTTAAAAAAACCTTATATTACTCACAAGCATTATTTTTTACTATTGCACTTATTTTATCTTTTACATTTTTTCGAGGCAAGATTAATTGGGGTCAATTACTGACCTTCAATTTAAGAGATCTTATTTTATACGGTCTTTTATTAGCCATTGTTATTGTTGTCCTTGAACTACTGTTGTACCATTTTTTAGATGAAAAACACTTTGATGATGGTGGCTTAAACGAAAAGCTTTTTAAAAACTTGCCCATCCATCAGGTTTTTTTCATTGCTTTGATTGTTGCTATTAGTGAAGAAGTTTTATTTCGTGGTGTCATTCAATCTGTATTTGGGTATATAGTAGCTAGTACACTCTTCGCTCTTATGCATTATCGCTATTTTAAGAAGATTGTCTTATTTAGCTTACTTGTTTTACTAAGCTTTTTACTCGGTTTTCTCTTTGAGCTAACAAATAGTCTTTATGTGACCATTGTATTTCATTTTATTGTCGACTTTTTACTTGGTTTATACATTGCTAAAAGGGTGAGGTGATGTCCATGTCTTCGCAAGAAGAAAAAGAAGCTAATCTTGAATTATCACAATTAGTAAATGAATTGATAGATGATCAAACAAATGAAACAGATAACCATAAAGATGACTATGTTGACTTAAATTCATTAGACTTACCAAGTCGGCATGAAGCTCACAAAAGTGCATCCTTTCGTTTGGCGATTAATTGGAAGCATCCCATTATACGATTTATAGCAATGACAATCGTGCTAATCCTTGTTATTATTACACTGATTGTCATTATGTAATAGATGGAGTTTACATTGCATATTTAATATAAAAGTGTATACTAAAGTTGAATATAATTATAATGAACATTTACATATATTTAGGAGGTAAACAAATGGTAGCAGATCGATCATCAGATGCAATCGAGAAAGAGCATGAGGAGTTATTACAGTCAACAAGAACGGTAGTTAAAGAAGCATTAGATAAGCTCGGTTATCCTAATGAAGTGTACGAACTATTAAAAGATTCGGTGCGTATGTTAAAAGTTCGTATTCCGGTTAGAATGGACGATGGTTCTGTTAAAGTATTTACTGGTTACCGCGCACAACACAATGATGCGGTAGGCCCTACAAAAGGTGGCGTTCGTTTCCATCCAGAAGTGACAGAGAATGAAGTGAATGCACTTGCCATATGGATGAGCTTAAAAGCAGGTATCGTCGATCTACCTTACGGTGGTGGTAAAGGTGGTATAATTTGTGATCCCCGTGAAATGTCATTTCGTGAATTAGAAAACTTAAGTCGTGGTTATGTAAGAGCAATTAGTCAGTTTGTTGGGCCGACAAAGGATATTCCAGCACCTGATGTATTTACCAACTCACAAATAATGGCTTGGATGATGGATGAATATAGTCGAATTGATGAATATAACAATCCAGGCTTTATTACAGGAAAACCAATTGTATTAGGTGGATCGCACGGCCGGGAATCAGCTACTGCTAAGGGAGTTACCATTTGTATTGAAGAAGCAGCAAGAAAGCGCGGATTTGAATTAGAAGGTGCACGTGTTGTTGTTCAAGGTTTTGGTAATGCTGGAAGCTTTTTAGCTAAGTTTTTACATGAAGCAGGAGCAAAAGTGATTGGTATTTCTGATGCATATGGTGCGCTTCATGACCCAGATGGATTAGATATTGATTATTTATTAGATCGTCGTGATAGTTTTGGTACGGTAACAACACTATTTGAAAACACCATTTCAAATAAAGAGTTACTTGAATTAGATTGTGATATTTTAGTACCAGCAGCTGTCCAAAATCAAATTACAGAAAAAAATGCTCATGATATTCAAGCAGATATCATAGTAGAAGCTGCGAATGGTCCGACAACAATGGAAGCAACAAAAATTTTAACAGAACGTGGTAAATTACTTGTACCAGATGTATTAGCTTCATCTGGTGGTGTGACTGTATCTTATTTCGAATGGGTACAAAACAATCAAGGGTATTACTGGCCTGAAGAAGAAATTGAAGAAAAATTACAAACAATTATGCGTAGTTCTTTTGATACAATTTATAATACAGCACAAACACGACGCGTGGATATGAGACTGGCAGCTTATATGGTTGGTGTAAGGAAAATGGCTGAAGCATCTCGCTATCGCGGTTGGGTTTAATTCATATAACTTGATTTTATTCATAAAAACTCCTACTTTTAAATAAGTGGAGTTTTTATTTTTGTTTGGAGGTTAAGATAAGGTGATCCAAAAAGAAGATACAATTATAATCGGGGCTGGTCCTTGTGGCTTATCGACAGCGCTAGCCTTACAAAAAGAAGGTATTGATCCTTTAATTATTGAGAAAGGAAATATTGTCAATACCATTTATCAGTTTCCGACTCATCAAACGTTTTTTAGCAGTGCTGATAAGTTAGAAATCGGTCAAATTCCCTTTGTAACAAATGCTTTAAAACCTGTCCGTAATGATGCACTTGCCTATTATCGTGAAGTAGCTCAAAGGGAAAATCTACGGATTCATACATATGAAACAGTTTTTGATATCGTGAAGGAAGATGACTATATCTTCGTAAATAGTCGTAAGTTTAATGGGGAAATGATTGTATATCATGCTAAACATGTAATATTTGCAACAGGTTACTATGACCAACCTAATTTTATGAAAATACCTGGCGAGAATTTACCGAATGTTTTTCATTACTTTAAAGAAGCACATCCTTATTTTCAAAATGATGTTGTTATAATTGGAGGAAGAAATTCAGCTGTTGACGCTGCAATTGAACTGCATCATGCAGGTGCAAATGTAACGGTCTTATATCGTGGTGAATCATATTCACCGAGTGTAAAACCATGGATTTTACCTGCCTTAGAATCGCTCGTTGATCATGGTCAAGTAAAAATGGTTTTTGAAGCAGAAGTTGATGAAATAACACCTTATCAAGTACATTATCATGTAAATGGTGAGAAAAAAGCTGTTCAACATGATTTCGTATTTGCCATGACTGGATATCAACCGAACGTTAGACTATTAGAAAAAACAGGTGTGATTGTTAATTCGGAAAATGGAAGACCACACTTTGATGAAGAAAGCTTTGAAACAAATATTGAAAACATATATGTCGCTGGAGTTGTCATATCAGGTATTTATAGTAATGAAACTTTTATCGAAAATGGCCGACTGCATGGTGAGAAAATTGCAAGGTCAATTAAAAATAAAACGAATTAAAGTAAGATCAGTGATGATCTTGCTTTTTTTATGCATAATATTGATCAAATCATCCATGTTAATTAAAAAATGGAGGATGAATATGCGTAAATTTATATTATTGATTGGATTAATCATGCTTGTCTTCATGCCGATTAAAGATACGGCTGCATTTTCAGATCAAGTCATTCAACAAGGCGCTGTCGGAGACGATGTCATTGAATTACAAACACGGTTAAAAGACATCGGCTTTTATCAAGGAAAAGTTGACGGTGTTTTTGGTTGGTCGACCTATTGGTCGGTTAGAAATTTTCAATATGAGTTTGGGATGAAGGTAGACGGTTTAGTCGGAGCTGATATGAAAGAAAAATTAAGAGCAACAACAACATACAAGCAAACAAATCAACAAGAAGAAACTGCTGTCAATGTACCAAGTGGATTTAGTCAAAATGATATTAAACTAATGGCAAATGCAGTTCATGGAGAAGCTAGAGGAGAACCTTATGAAGGACAAGTTGCAGTTGCTGCAGTTATTTTAAATCGAATAAAAGATAACCATTTTCCAGATTCAATTTCAGGTGTTATCTTTGAGCCTCGTGCATTCACAGCTGTAGCTGATGGACAAATATGGCTAGAGCCAAACGATACGGCTACTCGGGCTGTACTTGATGCAATTAATGGCTGGGACCCAACTGGTAATGCCACTTACTACTTTAATCCTGATACTGCAACATCACCTTGGATATGGACGCGTCCACAAATAAAGCGGATTGGTAAGCATATATTTTGTAAATAGAAAGGATGGTTACATTGATACGGACAATATCAATTATTGTATTATCGATTTTATTAATGACATCGATCGTCATTGGATACAATTTTTATGAAAAGAAAAATAATGTGCAATTACAAGTAGAAAATAACTATCAACGCGCATTTCACAATCTTGTTTATCATATAGATGATTTACACGATCAAATTGGAACGGCTATCGTCATGAATAGCGATCAAGGATTAAGCCCGCAATTTGTTGATATATGGCGTACATCTGCAAGAGCGCAAGAAGAAATAAGTCATTTACCTTTACATTTATTACCCGTACAACATACCGCGACATTTTTAAATGATATACAAGACTTTACCTATGCCACAACAATAAGAAACCTAGATGATGATCCATTGTCAGAAGATGAGCTAGATAAATTAGAAGTCTATTTTAAGCAATTAGATGAAATAAAAAGTGATTTACAAGAAGCCCAGGCTACTACTTTAAACAAGGGACTCACTTGGGAAGAAGTTGAGATAGCCTTATTAGATGGTAAAGACAATAGTGAAAATCAAATCCTTGATTCGTTCCGCCGTTCAGAAGAAGTCATGGAAGATTTTTCAGAAACAAATCAATTAACAGAAGAAGACGAAAAAGACATAGCTACATTTGTAAATGGGCAGACATTTACTGAGGATAAGGTCATTGATAAAACATTAGATATGTTTTACATTACAGATGAAGCTGCGATTGAAGTAGAAGAAAGTTTAGAAGGCGCTAGTTTGAACCATTACAATGTGACATATGATTTTGAAGATGGTGATTTATTTATGGATGTGACTGAAAAGGGTGGATTACCTATTACATTTATTGTAAATCGAGAACTTGCTGATCAAACGATTTCTTTAAACGATGGCGTAGACATTGCTCAAGCATATTTATCTTTTATCGGCTATGACAATATGACTTTGTTTGAAAGTAAACAATTTGGCAATGAAGGTGTGTTTACATTTGTTTATGAAGAAGAAGATATAAAAATTCTGCCTGATGCGATTAGTGTAAAAGTTGCATTAGATAATGGAGAAGTGATTGGCCTTAATGCGCGTGAATTTTTGTTGAATCATAAAAAGCGCCAATTAAATCGTGATTTATTAAGTGAGAAAGAAGCACGCGAATATGTAAATGATGATGTGACCATTGAAGAAGCACAATTAGTTTTGACAAGAAAAGATGATGACGAAGTCTTAAGCTATCTGTTTTTGGCACGATATAAAGATGATACTTACGAGATTTATATTGATGCTCAAAATGGTGAAGAGCTAAGGGTTAAACGAAATGTTGACCTAGCTATGAGTCCAAATTAATAAAAAATAAGGGTAGGCATATGAGTCATATGTCTACTGTTATTTCTATAATATAGGAAAGGAATGTGATAATATAGAAAGCGAATGAAGAAGTTGAGGTGGTTTACTTGGAACGAAAAATAATTAGAGTGGCAATCGACGGACCGGCAGCCGCAGGAAAAAGTACAGTGGCAAAAATCGTTGCTCAAAAGCAAGCTTTTGTTTATATTGATACCGGAGCGATGTACCGTGCCGTTACTTTAAAAGTGTTAAACAATAAGATTGACCCAAACAATGAAGATGACATTGAGAAGATGTTAGCAAGTACGACAGTCGCTTTTGACACTAGCAATCAGCAACAAATTGTTCTTTTAGATGGGCAAGATGTGACAGAAGCAATCCGTATGCAAGACGTGACATCTCTCGTATCTAAAATTGCTCAATATAAATCAGTTCGTGAGAAATTGACGATTGAACAAAAGGCAATGGCCAACAATCAAAGTGTTGTGATGGATGGACGTGATATTGGTACAGCCGTTATTCCAGAGGCCGAATTAAAAATATTCTTAATTGCATCTGTTGAAGAGCGTGCACAGCGCCGTCATGAAGAGAATGTGAAGCGTGGCTTTCCTTCAGAATATGAAGCAATTGTTGAAGATATAAAAGCACGTGATCAACAAGATTACAATCGTACAATATCTCCATTAACAAAAGCAGATGATGCCATTGAATTAGATACAACATCCTTGTCAATTGACGCAGTTGCCCAAAAGATAAACGACTTAATTGTATCAATTCAGTAAAGATTTAGAATATTTAAGTTAATAACTTACATAGAAAGCACTTTCATGTTATAATTAATTAGAAAAATATATAATTTAATATATTGTTGATGTTAAATTAGCGTTAGGAGTGGATACATGTGACAGAAGCAAACGAAATATATGTAGGAAATTCAATTACTGGAACAGTTGTAAAAGTAGATGACAATCAAGTATTTGTCGATATCGGACACAAGGTGGAGGGAATTATTCCTATCAACGAATTGGCAAATGTATTTGTAGAAAATCCAAGCGACGTTGTAAGTGAAGGAGATGAATTAACTTTACTCGTTAAAAGTGTTTCAGAAGATGAAGTCATCTTATCTAAGAAGGATGTAGATGCTGATCAAGCTTGGGAAGACTTACAAAGTAAATTTGATTCACAAGAAGTATTTGAAACAGAAGTAAAAGAAGTTGTAAAAGGTGGACTCGTTGTCGATGTAGGCTTACGAGGATTTATTCCTGCATCTTTAGTAGAGACACATTTTGTAGAAGACTTCTCTGATTATGTTGGTAAAACGTTAGCTGTCAAAGTAGCTGACTTAGATAAAGAAAAAAATCGGATTATCTTATCACATCGTGCGGTAGCTGAAGAAGAAGAAGCTCAAGCACGTGAAGAAAGACTTTCATCTATCGAGCAAGGCCAAGTCATCGAAGGAACAGTTGAACGTATTACAGACTTTGGTGCTTTTGTAGACATTGGTGGTGTAGATGGATTAGTTCATATTTCTGAACTTGCTCACGATCATGTCGATAAAGTAACGGATGTGCTTGAAGAAGGTCAAACAATTAATGTTGAAGTTTTATCCGTTGATCCTGAGAATGAACGTATTTCATTATCATATAAAAATACATTACCAGGACCATGGACTGATATCGAATCACGTCTAAAAGAAGGCGATATCGTTGAAGGAACGGTCAAACGTTTAGTTGAATTTGGAGCATTTGTTGAAATTGAGCCAAGTGTTGAAGGATTAATCCACATTTCACAAATTGCAAACCGTCATATTGCAACGCCACATGAAGTGCTTGAGCCTGAACAAACAGTGAAAGCTAAAGTATTAAGTGTGAGTGAAGCTGACAAACGTATCTCATTAAGTATTAAAGAGATAGAGCGTGAAGAAGAAGCTGTTGAATTAAAACAATACGAGAAGAATGAAGACGATGGCAGTGGTTTTCAATTAGGCGATTTCATTGGTGATGAATTAAACGAACTAAAAAGTGATGAATAAATAAATGATTCCTCTACGAGAAATGATCGTAGAGGAATTTTTTTGTTTAATAATGAAGTTTCACTCCAATAATGATGAGGAGGAGTGAGGCAGTCGTGCTCGATTTATTAATGTTAAGTTGGTTTCTCATCATTCTTGTATTAATTTATGAGGAAGATCACCTTGTCAAATATAGTTTAGTTATAAATTTATTGTGTATCATCATATTTTCACCTTATACAATTTATATCAAGCCATATTTTATCATGATCAGTTTTATCGGCTTTTTGCTTGGTATCATATACTTGTTTTCACAACATCCTTTTAAATCAAGTGATTGGATCTACTTGTTTTTCTCAATTTTATTGTATGTGGGCTCGAGATTATTTGAAATGATTAGTCCTGTTTGGTATGTTTTATACCCGAATGGTATTCATGCTATAATAATATTATTAGTAACTGTCATGATTACTACACATAATCGAAGCCAAATAGCAATCATTTGTAGTATACTAATGGTTGGTGAATTGATCATTATTTTTTTATATAATGAATATGGAATTACAAACATCATGGATGATCAAATTTTTTATGTGTTTTTTAATGTGCTATTCATACGTTATGTATTTCTTTTTATAAGTCGTATCGTTAGAACAATTTAATAAAGTGAGGTGTGTTTTCATAATGAAAGCAACAGTAGCAATAGTAGGTAGACCAAATGTTGGTAAATCGACTATATTTAATCGGTTAATTGGAGAAAGAATTTCCATTGTAGAAGATGTACCAGGTGTCACACGTGACCGTATTTACGCTGAGGGATCTTGGTTAAATAAAGAATTCCATTTAATTGACACAGGTGGAATTGATATGAGTGATGAGCCTTTACTGACAAAAATAAGGCATCAAGCGGAAATTGCCATTGATGAAGCGGATATTATTATCTTCATCGTGAATGGACGTGATGGTGTGACGGCTCAGGATGAAGAAGTTGCCAAAATTTTATACAAATCAAAAAAACCTATCGTCTTAGCAGTTAATAAAATGGACAACCCTGAAATGCGTGAAGCCGTTTATGAATTTTATGCATTAGGCTTTGGTGATCCTTATCCAATATCAGGCACACATGGTTCAGGTTTAGGTGATTTATTAGACGAAGTTATTCATCTCTTCCCAGAAGATAAAGCAGATGAACGTAATGAAAATGCCATCTACTTCAGTGTGATTGGCAGACCAAATGTTGGTAAATCATCTTTAGTCAATGCTATTTTAAATGAGGATCGTGTCATTGTTAGTTCAATGGAAGGAACGACAACTGATGCCATTGATACACCATTTATAAAGGATGAACAAGAATATGTCATCACAGATACGGCAGGGATTCGAAAAAAAGGTAAAGTATATGAAAATACAGAGAAATATAGTGTCTTAAGAGCAATGCGAGCTATTGAACGCTCGGATGTTGTTTTAGTTGTAATCGATGCTGAAATTGGAATTCGTGAACAAGATAAAGCCATTGCTGGTTATGCTCATGAAGCAGGTCGTGGTATTGTTGTTGTCGTCAACAAATGGGATACAGTGAATAGTGAGGACATGTCAACGGTCGAATTTGAAAAATTAATCCGTGAACAATTTGTCTTTCTAGATTATGCCCCGATTATCTTTTTATCGGCTAAAACGAAAAAGCGTATTCAACGTCTCATTCCAACTGTTAAATTAGTAAGTGAAAGTCATTCTAAGCGAGTGCCAACGAACATACTGAATGATGTCATAAGTGATGCACTTGCTATCAATCCAACACCAACAGTAAAAGGCCAACGATTGAAGGTTTTATATACGACTCAAGTTGCTGTACAACCACCAACCTTTGTTGTCTTTGTTAATGACCCAGATATTGTGCATTTTACTTTTAAACGATTTATTGAAAACCGAATACGAGAAGCATTTGGCTTTATCGGTACTCCGATAAAGGTCATTGCTAGAAAACGTAGTTAAGGAGGGGTTTATTTGCCGAATAAGAAAGTCGCCGTATTAGGAGCGGGGAGTTGGGGAACGGCTTTAAGTATCGTTCTAGCTAATAATGACCATGATGTCCGTTTATGGACACATCGTAAAGAACAAGCCGATGAAATCAACGAAAATCATACGAATAAACGTTATATAAAAGATCCATTACCGAAATCGATTACAGGCTATGATCAATTAGAAGAAGCTTTGAAAGATATTAATGCTTTATTGCTCGTCATCCCGTCACAAGCGATTAGAGAAGTTTGTCAAAAATTTAAACATATAATACCGGCAGACATTCCGATTATTCATGCTATTAAAGGAATTGAACCTGGATCATTAAAGCGTGTTTCAGAAGTCATTTTAGAAGAGTTACCGGTTGAAAAGGACCGTATAGTCGTCTTAACTGGACCAAGTCATGCAGAAGAAGTAGCAATTGGCTATCCAACAACCGTTACTGTAGCTGTTGATAATGAGGAACGTGCGAAGTATGTCCAAAGCCTATTCGCTAATAATGACTTTCGTGTTTATACAAGTAATGATGTGATCGGTATGGAATTAGGTGGTGCCCTTAAAAATATAATTGCACTCGGTGCAGGTATTTCTGATGGACTTGGTTTTGGAGATAATGCAAAAGCCGCTTTAATCACAAGAGGTCTAGCGGAAATTACACGACTTGGAACGGCACTAGGTGCTAATCCTATGTCTTTTTTAGGCATGAGTGGTGTTGGTGACTTAATCGTAACTTGTACGAGTGTTCATAGTCGTAACTGGCGAGCAGGAAATGCACTTGGACAAGGTCAATCATTACAAGAAGTATTAGATGAAATGGGTATGGTTGTTGAAGGTGTCAGAACAACGAAAGCAGCAAAGCAATTAGCTGAAGCTAAAGATGTAGATATGCCAATTACATTTGGCTTATATGACATTTTATTTAATGAGACTAATCCAAAAGATGTTGTCAAACAATTGATGAATCGTGATAAACGTGAGGAATTAGACGATTTTTTAATTCAATAATATAAATTTGTGACTACTTAAAATAAATCAGGAGTGTAAACAATGAGTGCTGCAGAAATAAAAGAAATTGTTTCCTTTGTCGGTATTTTTGCCTTAATTATCGCAATCGCTTTAATTAGTTGGAGCAGACGCAAATTATCTGGCGTTTTTGCTGCGATTATTACTTTAATTGCTTATCTTTGTTTAGTCCTTGGTGCTATTATCGTCATATTTATTGTCATTAGTGGACCAACAGGTTAGGAGTAGAAAGATGAAAAGAATATCAGTTATTTTTGTTTTAACATCAATTATTTTAGCTGGATGTATGTATCCACAAAATGAATTAGCAAAAAATCAAATACCAAACGAAGCACAAGTAAATGAAGTACAAGAAGCAATCGACCAATATCGCGAAGATAATGATGGTTTAGTACCGATTCGAACGAAAGATAGTGATGTACCGAAATATGAAAAATATATCGTTGATCTAATTGCTTTAAAAGATGAACATTATATCTCTCAAATTCCTGGTACATCCTATGAAAATGGTGGTCAGTTTCAATATGTGTTAGTAGATCCTGAAGAAACAGCCCAAGTGAAATTAATCGACTTAAAGCTTTCTGATAAATTAAGAGAGTTAAATCGAGAAATGCAAACATATCGTTCTAAAGGACATTATCCACCATATGGTGAACAAATCTCTAAAGATATATTCCAATTAGATTATAAAAAAATGGGCTTAAAAGAAGAACCTTATGTCGTTAGTCCATTTACTCAAAATAATTTACCATTTGTTTTACATGCTAATGGTCAAATCTATATTGATTATCGAATGGATATTTACGAATATTATAATGAATTTAAAGATGAGTACAACTTTGAAGATGATGAAGATATCCGTTACATATTAACTGAGCAATCATACTTCGTCCCAGTATACTCGCTTCCATACACATGGGAAGATGATGAACCACAATTTAATTTAGAGTTAAGTGAATAATGAAGCTGCTCGATACAAGTTAATCTTGTATCGAGCTTTTTTTGCATAAATGAGACGGGCATTGACATATATATAAGTAGTACGATTCAAGAAGGGGGATTGTTATTGATAAATGAAACTGAGTTGTTAGAAAACATATCTAAGCGAACAGATGGTGCCATTTATTTCGGAGTGGTTGGTGCAGTTAGAACAGGAAAGTCGACTTTTATAAAACGGATGATGGAATTAGTTGTGCTAAAATATATTACAAATCCTTATGAAAAAGATCGAACCTTAGATGAGCTGCCACAAAGTGCCCAAGGCAGAACAATTATGACAACAGAACCTAAATTTGTTCCAAATAAGCCAATTGAAATTCATGTGACTGAAGAATTGCCAATTTCTATCCGCTTTGTCGATTCTGTCGGCTATACGATTGAAGGGGCAAAGGGTTTTGAAGATGAGAATGGTCCACGGATGGTACATACTCCATGGTTTGAAGAGGCAATAACCTTTCATGATGCAGCTGAAATTGGGACGAGGAAAGTCATTGAAGAACATTCTAGTATAGGTGTTGTTGTCACAACAGATGGAACAATTGGTGATATTGAAAGACATCATTATGAACAAGCAGAAACAGACATTATAGAAGAAATGAAAGCTTTAAATAAACCATTTATTGTCCTTGTAAATTCAACCCGGCCGAACAGTGAATTAGCCCAGTCAATTAAATCATATTTATCAGATGAATATGATATACCTGTCTTGGCTTTAAACGTTGATCAGATGACAGATTTAGATGTATTAGAGCTTTTAAAAGAAGCGCTTTATGAGTTTCCAATCGTTGAAACAGTCGTTCACATGCCAAGTTGGATTCACACATTAGATGATGGTCATGAAATGAAAAGGAGATTCAATCTTTTAATTGAAGAACAAATTGAAGAGGTGAAGCGTCTACGCGATGTCGAAGCTATTGTTGATGCCTTCCAAGCAGATGAATATATTGAGGCTGCCCATATTTCAGGCATGCAGACAGGAGATGGCATTGCCGAAATCACTTTAGAACCAAAAGGTGAGTTATTTAAACAATTAGTGACCGATTTAATCGGGGAAGAAATATCATCTAAAGCAGAATTGATTAAATTACTACAAAACTATAAGGAAGCTAAAGAAACATATGATGAAGTTCACGATGCACTTCATATGGTAAAGACAACCGGCTATGGCGTAACAGCTCCTCCTATTGAACATATGACCTTAGATGAACCAAAGGTCATTAAACAAGGAGCAAATTATGGTGTACAGCTAAAAGCAATTGCCTCATCTATTCATATGGTTAAGGTAGATGTTGTGAGTGAATTCTCTCCAATCATCGGTACTGAGAAACAAAGTGAAGAATTGATTGAATTTTTATTAAAAGATTATGAAAATGATCCATTATCTGTTTGGCAAGCCGACTTTTTTGGGAAATCATTACACGATGTTGTGAAAGACGGAATCCAATCAAAAGTGAATTTATTACCTGATCATACACGAATTAAATTGAAAGAAACATTAGAGAAAATGATAAATCAAGGTAGCGGGAATATGATTGCTATCATTCTTTAATAGGAAAATGTATGTACAGCAATGTACGTACGTTTTCCTATTTATTTGGATTTAAATTAATAAAATGGAAATAAATAGTATATAATTGATAAAAAAATAGTAAAAACTATGGAAATCGCATATTTTATGTTGAATTTTTCATTAAAGTCGGTTACTATTGCGTTATCATCACTTATTTAATCGCAATAGGTGATGTACATTTTAAGCAGTTTATAATTTGTTAAAAGCAAATTATATATTAGTTGGGAGGAGGTGAATATCATGAACAAAACAGATTTAGTTAATGCAGTAGCTGAAAAAGCTGAATTATCTAAAAAAGATGCTGGTAAAGCAGTTGATGCAGTATTCGATTCTGTCATGGATTCACTAAGCGAAGGTGAAAAAGTACAAATTATTGGATTTGGTAACTTTGAAGTACGTGACCGTGCTGCACGTAAAGGACGTAACCCTCAAACTGGTGAGGAGATCGAAATCCCTGCGAGCAAAGTTCCAGCATTCAAAGCTGGTAAAGCTCTTAAAGACGCAGTTAAGTAATTTGACGATTTCAAATTATACATAGATGTTATGATTTGAATCAGAATGAAAGCTGTGATTAATAAAGGCTATCTACTCAAGGAGTAGGTAGCCTTTATTTTATGGCGATTATGTGAATTCATATGCTTTATATTGATTGACTTTATTGTTATAATGAGTGATAGTATTAAGGTATGGAATTTTACATTAAAGAAGAAGGGCACGGGTGGTTTTAATGCACGAATTACATCAGCATACGAATTATATTAAAAGTGTATTAGATAATTTAATAAAACAACCATTTGTTGAAAAGCATATTAATAAGCCCTTTATTGATGAAGATAAACTACAATTATCCTATTATTTATATCGTAATCATATAGATGATTGGGAAGCTCTAGAAAAATATATGATGTCAGCAGCATTAGTGCAAATTGCTATCGATACACATGAAAAAGTACATTCTAAACATGAAGTCCCTATGGTTGAAATTGAAAAGCAATTAAATGTTTTGATAGGGGACTATTATAGTGGGCTTTATTATTATATTTTATCAGAGCTAGAAGATATAGAAATGATCGATATAGTTGCTCAATCGATAAAGGCAATTAATGAGTATAAAATGAATATACTATATCGTGACATTCAGTCCATTGATGATTTACTCTACACATTTGCAAAAGTAGAGAGTGTGTTTTTTGTAAATATTTTAAAACAATTCAATGAGTTGCAATATATTCCAATCGTCGAGCAGTTTTTATTAATTAATCGTTTAAAACATGAGAAAGCGCTCATGTTGAACAATCAATATAGTGATTTTGAACAATTCATCTTGTATTCAAATACAAAGCAAGAACTTGTAAGTCCCAAGCAATTAATTGATGCCTATTTAGCAGAACAAATTGATCAATTATATCAAACGATTCAAAAAAATGAATTATCACAAGATCCATTTGCAAAATATATGACAGACAGACTTGATGTAACCTATAAAACAATAGCAGTAAAAGAGGGCTTATAATGGACGGAAAAACAAAAGAAGAAAAAGTTCATCACGTATTTGAAAAAGTCTATGACAACTACGATAAAATGAATTCAATCATTTCATTTAATCGACATTTAAGTTGGCGTAAAGATGTGATGAGACGGATGAATGTCATTCCAGGTCAACATATACTAGATCTATGTACAGGTACTGGAGATTGGGCTTTAGCATTAGCTGATCATACGACAGAAACCGGTAGTGTGATTGGACTTGATTTTAGTGAGAATATGTTAAAAGTAGCAAAAGACAAAAGTAAACATATCCCTGATCATGAATTATCCTTTATTCATGGAAACGCTATGTCACTACCTTTTGAAGATAATACATTTGATATGGTGACAATTGGATTCGGCTTAAGAAATGTACCAGATTATGATCAAGTCATTCAAGAAATGTATCGTGTCGTAAAACCAGGTGGAAAAGTTGTTTGTTTAGAAACCTCACAACCTACTTTGTTCGGCTTCAAACAATTATACTTTTTTTACTTTACATACATTATGCCTTTATTTGGAAAGGTTTTTGCAAAAAGTTATGACGAGTATGCATGGTTAAACGAGTCAACAAAAAATTTCCCAAATAAAGAAACATTGAAAAACATGTTTCTCAATGCTGGTTTCTACAAAGTTGATGTAAAGAGTTATGACTTAGGTGTTGCAGCAATGCATATGGCACATAAGCGTAATGAAACATAATGATGGGTGAAATAGAATGCAAATAGCAACCTTATATAAAGATATTAAAAAAGATATACAACACATTGAAAGACGTTTGACCAAGGTCATAGACGCGGATCATCCAATTTTACATAAAGCATCCATTCAATTATTAAGAGCTGGTGGCAAACGGATTCGGCCTGTATTTGCTCTCTTATGTGCTGACTTTGGTGATCGGGAAACTAAAGATGAACAAGTAAAAGCTGTTGCTACAGCTTTAGAATTAATTCATATGGCTTCACTTGTCCACGATGATGTTGTAGACGATGCAGACCTCAGAAGAGGTAAACCAACGATTAAAAAAATGTATGATGATAAAACTGCCATCTATACAGGTGATTATATATTAGCTTGTTCTATAGAGGAAATGGCTAAAATTAAACAAAAAGAAGTACATAAAGTTCTGGCAAAATCACTTGTAAATGTTGTAGAGGGCGAAATTAGTCAAATTGAAGATAAGTATAATATTAATCAAAATTTACGCCAATATTTAAGAAGGATTAAAAGAAAAACAGCCTTATTGATTGCTTCAAGTTGTAAGTTAGGTGCCTTAACAGCAGGTACATCAAAAGAAGATGCTAATCGACTCTTTCAATACGGCTACAATGTAGGGATGTCCTTTCAAATTATTGATGATATTTTAGACTTTACATCAACCACAGAAAAGTTAGGCAAGCCTGTAGGCAATGATTTATTACAAGGTCATATTACACTACCAGTCTTATTTGCCATGGAAGATCCTTCATTTAAACAAGCTCTTGAAAATGTATTTCATGATAAGACATTAATTACTGAACAATCAATAGAGCATATCGTTCGTTTATTACTCGAAACAGATGCCATTGAACAATCTTATTTAGTCAGTAATATGTATTTGCAAAAGGCTTTAAAAAGTCTTGAGAAACTAGAGAATATTAAGACGAAAAAAACATTAATTAAAATCGCACATAAATTAGGTGAGCGCAGCTTCTAGCTTTAAATTGTAATCTCAGCTAATTTTTGATAAAATTTTTAAGACAGTATTATTATGAACATATGAAGAGGAGAATTATAACAATGCAAAAAACATTTATTATGGTTAAACCCGATGGCGTACAACGTCAATTAATCGGTGAGGTTGTACAACGTTTTGAAGCAAAAGGCTTTAAATTAGTTGGTGCTAAACTGATGCAAGTATCTGAAGCATTAGCAGAGGAGCATTATGGTGAACATAAAGAGCGTCCTTTCTTCGGTGAATTAGTTGACTTCATTACTTCTGGACCTGTCTTTGCAATGGTTTGGGAAGGTGAAGAAGTTATTTCTGTATCACGAAACATGATTGGAGCAACAAATCCACAAGAAGCAAATCCTGGTTCAATCCGTGGAGACTTTGCTGTAACAGTTGCAAAAAACATTATTCACGGTTCAGACTCTCCTGAAAGTGCAGAGCGTGAAATTGGTTTATTCTTCAAAGAAGAAGAACTTGTTGACTACGATCAAACTGCAAACAAGTGGATCTACTAATTTAAACAATTAACACTATAATATACTTGTAAGCCTCTGTTAAAATACGGGGGCTTTCGTATATTTATTATAAAATTGTACACACATCGTTAGAAAAGACGGAAAATTTAAACAAATAGTTTAATGACATAATAAATGAATTTCATTATAAAATAATTTATAAAAGAGAGGTATTACTATGCGTTATTTAACAGCGGGAGAATCCCATGGGAAACAATTAACGACAATTATTGAAGGTGTTCCAGCAAGAATGCCCCTATTAAAGGAAGATATTGATGAGTCATTATTAAGAAGACAAAGAGGGCATGGTCGAGGACGACGCATGCAAATTGAAAAGGATTTAGTTGAAATTACATCAGGTGTAAGACACGGATATACATTAGGTTCTCCAATTGCCTTACAAGTTACAAATGATGACTTTAAGGCTTGGGTAGATATTATGGGTGAAGCGCCTGTCGATGAAGATGAGAAAATAAGGCGAGTCGTTACACGCCCAAGACCTGGACATGCTGATTTAAATGGTGCATTAAAATATGGTCATCGTGATATGAGAAATGTTTTAGAACGTTCATCAGCTCGTGAAACAACTGTAAGAGTAGCTGCTGGCGCTGTTGCTAAAATTATGTTAAAACAACTGGGCATTGATGTTGTTGGCTATGTCAGAGAAATTGGTGGCATTATAGCGGAGGAAAAACCTGATTTAACAATCGAAGAACGCAAAGAAATTTCTGAAAATTCACCAGTGCGAGTCTTAGATGGAAATGTTGAACAAGAAATGTGCGATGCAATCGATCAAGCGAAAAAAGATGGTGACTCGATTGGTGGCGTATGTGAAGTTATAGTAGAGGGCATGCCAGCAGGCGTTGGTTCATATGTTCATTATGATCGAAAGTTAGATGCGAAATTAGTTGGTGCCGTAACGAGTATTAATGCTTTCAAAGGGTCAGAAATTGGCATTGGATTTGAAGCAGCAAGACGAAACGGTTCTGAAGTGCATGATGAAATTTTATGGAGCGAAGAAAGAGGTTACTACCGAAAGTCTAATAACTTGGGCGGCTTTGAAGGTGGGATGACAAATGGAATGCCAATTGTTGTAAAAGGTGTTATGAAACCTATTCCAACATTATATAAACCACTCCAGAGTGTTGATATTGATACGAAAGAGCCATTTAATGCAAGTATTGAGCGTTCAGATTCCTGTGCTGTCCCAGCTGCAGCTGTTGTGATGGAACATGTTGTTGCCTTTGAAATTGCAAAAGCAATTACAGAACAATTCCCATCTGATAGCTTCCCACAATTGAAAGCTGCAATTGAGGCTCATAAAGAAGAAACAAGAAGGTTTTAATATGAAGTTGAATGTAAAAGCAACAACACATGATTATGAAGTTAGCATTGGAGAAGGCTTGCGCTTTCATTTGGAAGAATTTTTACCAAAAACTTATTCTTCTATCTTGATTGTAACTGATGATAAGATTGAATCTTTATATTTACAAGATCTAATTGATCATTTGAAACATGATCGTGTATTCACATTTACGATTAAATCAGGTGAAGCCTCTAAATCATTTGATTCATATTACCAGCTTCAAACAACTGCTTTAGAAAATGGTTTAGATCGTCAATCATTAATCATTGCTTTAGGTGGTGGTGTTGTTGGTGATTTAGCAGGCTTTGTTGCTGCAACCTATATGCGTGGAATAGATTACATTCAAGTACCTACAACAATACTTTCTCATGACAGTAGTGTCGGAGGAAAGGTAGCAATCAACCATCCTTTAGGGAAAAATATGATAGGTAGTTTTCATGCACCTGTTGCAGTCGTTTATGATATCGAGATGTTAGATAGTTTACCAGAAGCAGAGGTCCGTTCAGGTTATGCAGAATTGATGAAAGAAGCCATTATTGGAAATGAAGCTTTTTATAAAGATTTATTAAACACAAATATTAAAACGGTCACCCAAGCAAAGCTTAAACAACATTTATATGAAGGAATTAAAGTAAAGGCACAAATTGTTGAAGAAGATGAGAAAGAAAGCCATTTACGAAAACTTTTAAACTTGGGCCACACTTTAGGGCATGCTATTGAAGCATCACTAGGTTATGGGAAAATGACACATGGTGAAGCCATTGCGATTGGTATGCTTTTTGCTTACAAGTTGAGTGAACGTTTATATAATATAAGCCTACCTTATGGTGATTTATTTAGATGGTTAGAAAGAAACAACTATCCATTACAAGTTCAATTAGACTGTGAAAGATTGATTGAATATATGAAAACAGATAAAAAATCACAACTAGGTCAAGTACAAATGGTTTTATTAAAAGATATCACTCATTTAACAATTGAAAATATAGACGAAACAATTTTAAACGAAGTCTTAAATGAATTTATAGAGGAGGTTCGTGTGAAATGATGCGAGGATTTCGAGGAGCAACAACAGTCATACGAAATGAAGAAGAAGAAATGTTATGCGAAACTAAAAAACTAGTTGAAACAATGGTTCAAAAAAATGAGATCAAACCTGAAGATATTTCACACGTGTTCTTTTCACTAACAGATGATTTAAATGCAACATTTCCAGCAAAAGTGTCGCGTTTAATTGATGGTTGGAGGCATGTGCCTGTTATGTGTATGAAAGAGGTCGATGTACCTAATAGTTTAGAAAACTGTATTCGTGTCATGTTAGTTGCTAAGACAGACTTAGCACAAGAACAAGTAGAGCATATATTTTTAAATGAAGCGATAAAGCTTCGTCCGGATTTAACATAAAGGAGTTGGAAAAATGTACGGAAAAACTATTTTAAATAAAATGTCCCCTTACAAACAAGGGATGCAAATAGAAGAGGTAAAGAAGCAATTTAATTTAGATCGAATCGTCAAATTATCTTCGAATGAAAATCCGTACGGTTTTTCTGAAAAAGTAAAAGAAGCTATCCAAATTGCTGCTCTCGAGCTTTATCCAGACGGCTATGCATTGGATTTAAGACTGGCTCTTGCTGAAAAATTTAATTTACCAAAAGAACAATTTGTTTTAGGAGCAGGTTCAGATGATTTGATTACTTGTATTTGCCGTGCCTTCCTACATGAAGGTACAAACACTATTATGGCAAATCCTACTTTTTCTCAATATAAACAGCACGCCTTAATTGAAGGTGCTCAATTAATTGAAGTACCTACGGTTAATGGCCGTCATAATTTAGAGGAAATGGCTCGTTCAATTGATGAACAGACAAAAGTAGTATGGGTATGTACGCCAGACAATCCAAGTGGTGCTTTTATTAATGAAGAAGAGTTCCATAACTTTATGAGTAAAGTACCTGAACATGTTCTCGTCGTTTTAGATGAGGCTTACATTGAGTATGTTGATGAATCATTGCATTACAACTTACATGCTAATTTAAAGAAGTATAAAAACTTAATCGTTTTGCGTACATTCTCTAAAATATATGGAATTGCAGGTTTACGTATAGGTTATGGCATCATGGATGATAAGTTAGCTGAATTACTTGATATTGTACGTGGACCATTTAATACAACGTCGATCACTCAAGAAGCTGCAATTGCTGCCTTATCAGATGATGAATTTGTCCAAAAATCTCGCTCAGATAACGAAGCTGCCTTAAAGCAATTTCAGGTTGATTTAGATCATATTGGTTGGACTTATTATGAATCACATACAAACTTCTTATTAGTTAACATTCCAATAGATGCTGATGAGTTTGTTGATTATCTCTTACAAAGAGGTTTTATTGTACGTTCTGGTAATGCACTTGGTTATCCTAAAACAGTTAGAATAACAATTGGAAATAAAGATGATATGAAACAATTATCAAATGTTATTGAACAATTTGATAAAGAACGAGGATGAATAAGTTAAATGACTAAAATATTAATTAGTGGATTAGGATTAATCGGTGCATCTATCGCTAAGGCAATTCGAAAATCTGAAGATCCATATCTTATTATGGGATATGATTTGTCAGATTCGACCTTACAATATGCGCTTGACCATGAAATCGTGGATGAGATATATCATTCATTTGAAGAGGCTGCTAAGCAAGCAGATGTTATTTTTTTAGCAGCGCCGATATCAGGAACCATTGAGTTATTAAAACAACTTGATCATTTTCAATTTAATCGTGATGTGATTGTGACAGATGTTAGCTCTGTTAAAGGAACAATCGTCGATACAGCTAATCAACTAACAAATGATAAAATTACCTTTATTGGTGGTCATCCAATGGCAGGTTCTCATAAGGTTGGCATCCAAGCAGCTCGATCGCATTTATTCGAAAATGCAATCTATGTTTTGACACCTACAGAAAAGAGTAAGGAAGAACAAATTCAGTTATTAAAAAATATATTATCTGGAACGAAAAGTTCCTTTTTAGTTTTACCCCATGATGCACATGATGAAATGACAAGTGTTATATCGCATTTCCCACATTTAATCGCTTCATCACTCGTTCAACAAGCTAAAAAATGGGAGCAAGTTCATTCTTACTTACCCGATCTTGCTGCTGGTGGCTTTAGAGATATCACACGAATTGCTTCAAGCAATCCTAAAATGTGGCAAGATATTTTCACACACAACGGGAGTAAGATGTCTCGACTTTTACAAGATTTTATCAATGAAATGGTAACTTTAAAAGAGTTTTTAGATAAAAACAACGATGATGAGATGATTCATTATTTGGAAGAAGCGAAAAAATATCGTGATGGTCTAGGTTCCAAAAAGGTTGGTGGGGCTTTACCAGCTTTTTATGACTTTTTTGTAGATATTAAAGATAAGCCTGGTGCCATAGCTGAAGTGGTTCAATTATTAGCACAAAACGATATTAGTATACGTAATATTAGAATTTTAGAAATTCGTGAAGATATAAATGGCGCACTCCGTTTAAGTGTTTTAAATGAAGAGGACCGTCAAAAAGCTATTCAAGTATTACAAGAGCATGATTATGAAATTGCTGTTTATGCGTAATTTATAGGAGTGAAAATAATGTCGGGATTCATATGTAAACCAGTTCAAAATAAATTGCAAGGTGAAATTGCTATTCCAGGAGATAAGTCCATTTCTCACCGTGCCATTATGTTTGGTTCACTAGCTAAAGGTAAAACGACAATAGACAATTTTTTACCGGGGGAAGACTGTTTGCACACGATTGACATCTTTCGTCATTTTGGTGTAAATATTCAGCGTGACGAAACAAAGGTTACAATTGAGAGTAAAGGATATGAAGAGTTTATTGAGCCGAAGGTACCTTTGTACTTTGGTAATTCAGGAACAACAGCAAGATTAATGTTTGGGATTATTCCAGCTCTACCCTTTCACTCAGTTATGCACGGTGATCCCCATCTAACGATTAGACCAATGGACCGTGTCGTTAATCCCTTAAGGGAAATGGGAGCTAGTATTGATGGGCGTCACGGTGGTTCTTATCTACCAATTGCAACTCGAGGCAAAACTTTAAAAGGAATTCATTACGAACTACCTGTAAAGAGTGCTCAAGTAAAGTCAGCTGTTTTAATTGCTGGATTATTCGCTGAAGGGAAAACAACTGTTGTAGAAAATACGACTACCCGGAATCATACTGAGAATATGTTGAAGTCATTTGGGGCGGATTTATCGATAAAAGGTAATGACATTACGATTACTAATAAAAATAAATTACAAGCACATGATATCACTGTTCCAGGTGATATATCTTCAGCTGCTTTTTTCCTTGTTGCAGCTGCAATCGTACCTAACAGTCAAGTAACTTTAAAAAATGTTGGGTTAAACGAGACACGAACGGGTATCATTGATGTCATGAAACAAATGGGTGCCGATATAGATATCAGCAATCTTCGTGAAAGTGGTGGAGAAGCATTAGGTGATATCACTGTCACTCAAACACAATTAAATGGAACGGAAGTCTCAGGTGACTTAATCCCGCGTTTAATTGATGAAATTCCGATCATTGCGCTTCTAGCGACCCAAGCTAAGGGTAAAACAATTATAAAAGATGCTGAAGAACTACGCGTAAAAGAAACAGACCGAATTAAAGCCGTTGTTCATAATTTAAAAGCTTTAGGGGCATCTATCGAAGAAACAGATGACGGCATGATAATCGATGGTTCTGATCATTTAACAGGTGGAAGTGTAAAGTCATACAGTGATCATCGTATTGCAATGATGAATGTCATTGCATCTATGATTGCAAATGATGAGGTCAAAATAGATGAAATCAAATCGATTGCCATCTCATATCCGAATTTTTTTGACCATGTGATGCAAATACAATAAGATATAAATAGAATCTACTTTTTGTAGATTCTATTTTTGTTTATAAAAGTGAGGGGTAATTGAATGAGTCAAGCAGAACAAGCTGTTGCATTACTTGAGGTAGGTCAAGTGGAAGAAGCAATGAACATATTAAAGAAAATTGAAAAAGACGATGATTTATTAGCCAAGTATGAAGCGAAAGATGTTTATTATCAGTTTGGTTTTTATGAAGAAGGTATTGCACTTATTACAGATATGTTAAAAGAAGCACCGGAAGATGGCGAATTACTCGTTTCCTTGTCTTCAATGTATATAGATATTGAGCGTGATGAAGAAGCGATTGATTTATTGTCAGATGTTGAAGAGGAGGATCCTTATTACTTAGCTAGTTTATTAATGCTAGCAGATTTATATCAAATGCAAGGGTTGTTCGAAGTAGCAGAAGCTAAATTATTTACGGCAAAGGATCATGCACCAGACGAACTTATAATTGATATGGCTTTAGCAGAATTAATGTTCTCCATTGGTCAATTCCATCGTGCTATTCCTTTTTATGAAAAAGTACTTGACAATAACTTACAAATCGAAGGGATTTCAATTACAGAAAGATTAGCTGAATGTTATGGAACCTTAGGAAAGTATGAAGAAGCTTTAAAAATGTATGATGAATTAGAAGAAGAGTCACCTGACATTCTGTTTAAGCATGGCTATATAGCTAAACAATTACAACGTAATAAAATAGCCATTCAAAAATGGGAGGAGTTATTAGCTATGGATCCTGATTACTTCTCAACTTATACAGAACTAGCTGAAGCTTATCAGGATGAAGGTCAAATAAAAGAAGCATTAGAAACATTAGAAAAGGGTTTGAGGCAGGATGAATATAATAAGGCCTTATATTTACAGTTAGCCCGTCTACATTATGAGTCAGGAAATATACCTCAAGCTATTAGCTTTGCAAAAGAAGCCATCGCCTTAGATTATGACTATAAAGAAGCCATCTTACTACTTGTTCAAATGTACCAACAAAAAGATGATTATGAAGCAATTGTTGATTTAATTACGACGATTAAAGAAACAAATAGTGAAGATGGGGACTATGATTGGGAATTAGCTAAAGCTTATGAGGCCTTAGAAGAATACGATGCAGCTTTACAAGCATATGAAAAAGCATATTTAGCCTTAAGTTATGATGCGCCATTTTTAAAAGCTTATGGTTACTTTTTAGTCGAAGAAGGTTTAAGAGATCGAGCAATTCAAGTCTTAAGTGACTACTTAAAAATAGAGCCTGAAGATCTTGATACAGCAGAATATCTTGACCGACTTTCATTTTCAAACGATATGTAGTTTATGTTATGATATGAGTATAAATAATAAATAGGATTGATAGATATGAAGTGGACAGTAGAAGATTTAGAAAAATATGTTCAAGCGAAGGAATATATTGACACATTAATTATTCCTTTAATTCCTTTTCAATTGCAAAATGAGACTACTATACTTAACGAAGCATTTCAAGAAACTGTATTAAGACATTCGACACATCAGATTGAAGACGAACTAAGTGGAAGAGTGATGTTAACGCCTCAATATACTTATATTAAAAGCTCTGATTTAGAAGATGAAGTTAATCGCTTGAATCAATGGGTTACTCATTTAAAAGAACAACCTTTTAAATCTGTCTTTTTTGTAACTTTTGATATGCAATGGAAAAAGGTTGAACAAGAATTAGAAGGACATTTAATCTGGTTACCAATCGGTAAGAAAGCAGATATTAATAGTCAAGAAGCAAAAACAGTCATTCATAATCAAGTTGAACAAATTAGTGAATTCATTCGCATGTTTTGGTAAACATATTTCATTTTTAACAAATTTTCTAAAAGTTTGTTACAAATAGTATTAATAATTGACCGAAAGACAACTTTAAGCTATTATTGGTATTGTCCTAGTAATAATTTTATGAGTTAAAATGAATATGATTATGTAGAAAGAGAGGGGGAAAACGATGAGTAAAGATAAGCAACAAGTATCCCGTCGACAATTTTTAAACTATTCATTAACAGGTCTTGGTGGTTTTATGGCAGCAGGAATGCTAATGCCTATGGTCCGAATGGCAGTTGACCCTGTACTTCAAACAAAAGAAGCGTCAGGTGATTTTGCTAACGTCGGATTATCAGTAGATGATATTGATGAAACACCAACACGTATCGATTGGGAAGTCGAACAAATTGATGGATGGGTTAAAGATAAAGTTAATAAGACTGCATGGGTATTTAAAGATGATAATGGAGATATCCAAGCATTTTCCCCGAAGTGTAAACATTTAGGTTGTTTCGTATCATGGGAAGGTAGTGACAAGTATGAGAATGAGTTCTTCTGTCCTTGTCATGATGGTCGTTATTACAAAGATGGGACAAACGTTCCAGGAACACCACCATTATCACCACTAGATGTTTATGAACAAAAAGTTGAAGATGGAATGTTATTTTTAGGTGAAGCAAAACCTAGAGAGTAGAGAGGAGGAGCAATAATATATGTTACAAAAACTTTATGATTGGGTCGACGAGAGAATCGATATTACTCCAATTTGGCGAGATATTGCTGACCATGAAGTTCCAGAGCATGTTAACCCTGCTTACCACTTCTCAGCTTTCGTATATTGCTTTGGAGGATTAACATTCTTCGTAGTCGTTATCCAAGTGTTATCAGGTATGTTCTTAACGATGTATTATGTACCAGATATTGAAAATGCTTGGAGATCCGTATACTATTTACAGAGTCAAGTCGCTCACGGACAAATTGTTCGTAGTATGCACCACTGGGGTGCCAGCGTAACAATCGTTATGTTGTTACTACATACAATGCGAGTATTTTTCCAAGGTGCATATAAGAAGCCTCGTGAACTTAACTGGATGGTTGGAGTACTAATATTCTTCGTTATGTTAGGTTTAGGATTCACAGGTTACTTATTACCATGGGATGATAAAGCATACTTTGCAACTCAAGTTGGACTTGAAATTGCAGAACAAGTACCATTCATTGGTGTACAATTAAAAACACTATTAGCTGGAGATGCATCAATTGTTGGAGCACAAACGTTAACTCGTTTCTTCGCAATTCACGTGTTCTTCTTACCAGCAGCATTATTCGCATTACTCGGTGTACACTTTATTCTAATACGTAGACAAGGTATTGCCGGACCACTATAAAAAGAGGAGGGAAAGCTGTGAAACGAGGTAAAGGTATGCGCTATGTAGGGGATTCCCGAATTAGTGCAGAAAGAACACCAAATTTACCAAAGGATTATTCAGAGTACCCAGGTCGTACGGAAGCATTCTGGCCTAACTTCTTATTAAAAGAGTGGTTAGTTGGATCAGTTTTCTTAATTGGATTTTTAACGGTAGCAGTTGCTGCACCAGCTCCATTACAAGGATTAGCAGATCCATCAAACGCGGCATACTTACCGTTACCTGACTGGTATTTCTTATTCTTATATCAATTACTAAAATATGAATTTGCGAGTCAAGATTACATCTTATTTGGTATTATTATTTTACCAGGACTTGCATTCGGTGCTTTACTTTTAGCGCCATTCTTAGATAATGGACCAGGTCGTAGACCTAAATCACGTCCAATTGCAGTAGGATTAATGTTATTAGCATTAGCTTCTGTTATATGGTTAACTTACGAATCAGCGGCACCAGTTGATTGGGCAGCAATCGAAGAGGAAAACCAACCAATTCATCCAGACGAATTCCCATTTGATCCAGATGATGATGGATATGAAGTATACAAAAATAACTGTGCAAGTTGTCATGGTGATGCGCTAGAAGGTGCATCAGGTCCTACATTAATTGGAACTGATTATTCAGTTGATGAAATTGCTGACATTGCAGTTGACGGTATTGGTGAAATGCCGGATAACTTATTCCAAGGTTCTGATGAAGAACTTGAGCAATTAGCAGAATTTATTGCTTCAGTTGAAGAAGATTAATCATGATCAATAGCATCTTTATCACATTGTGATGAAGATGCTATTTTTTTAAAGCGGGGGTATCTATATGTATTACATTCGCAATATTTTGTTAAATCGTACGTTTTTATCTGTCTTATTTTTTATTAATTTAGGTGGAACGATATACGGTTATTTATGGTATGAATTTCAATTAAAAATAACACCACCACAATTTTTATTGTTTGTTCCAGACAGTCCAACAGCCAGTTTGTTCTTTACTATTTTTTTAGGCTTTTTTATTTTTGGTAAAAATATACCATACATTGAAGCCTTAGCAGTTACGACATTATTTAAATATGGCATATGGGCAGTCGTTATGAATATATTAACTTTGATGGTTGATGGTTACTTAAGCTGGCAAGGCTATATGTTAATTGGATCACATGCTGCCATGGCTATTCAAGGTTTATTATATACACCATTTTATAAAATTAAATTAAAGCACTTAGCTTTTGCAACACTCTTTATATTTCATGATCTGATAATCGATTACGTCTATGGGATGATGCCTATTTATGGTTCACTTGATCAGTATATGAATCACATCGGATACTTCACATTTTGGCTTTCAGTTTTATCAGTCTTCATTGCATATTATTTAACCATTTATCGCCATAATAAATTAAGGCAATAATGTTCTAATTCGTTGACTATCGGTCTCTTTTTGACTATTATTGACTATAGGATAGTTAAATATAAAAGAAGGTGAAGTTATGTCATTAGGAATGTATATTTTGTATTTTGCATTATTGCTCATTATACCAATGTGGGCACAAATGAAAGTAAAATCAGCTTATAGTAAATATTCAAAAGTACCAACACAAGCTCAAATGACAGGGGCAGAAGTAGCTAGAAAAATATTAGATGATAACGGATTAGATCACGTTCAAATTGAAGCTGTTAGAGGACAATTAACAGATCACTATGATCCACGATCTAAAGTTGTTCGCTTATCAGAAGGTAACTATAGTGGACGTTCAATGGCAGCGACTGCAGTTGCTGCACATGAGGTTGGTCATGCTATCCAAGATGCTGAGGAGTATACTTTTCTAAAATTTAGAACAGCACTTGTTCCTGTAGCATCATTTGGTTCAAGTTCAGCAATATGGATTATTTTAGCAGGTATGTTACTAAGCATGTCGAATTTAATCTTAGCAGGGATTATTTTTATGGCATTTGGTGTTTTATTCCAAATGGTTACATTACCAGTCGAATTTAATGCGTCATCTCGAGCAATGGACCAATTAATGCGCATCGGTATTCTTGAACGAAATGAAGAAAAACCAACTAAAAAAGTACTTGATGCAGCTGCTTTAACTTATGTTGCTGCTGCTTTAGTAGCTGTATTAGAATTATTACGTTTCGTATTAATATTTTTAAACAGTCGTGATTAACTTATAAAACGATTAGCGATTAAAAGCTAATCGTTTTTATTTTACATTAAATTAACCATATTTGATATTTAACATTTGTCAAACTATGATCAATTCGCTAACATAAAGTTAACTATGACTAGGAAGGGGATTACATGCGAACAAATCATACATATACGACAAAAGAAATTCAAGAACGAGTACACGACTATATTTCCCAATATAAAGAAGGTTATTTTTCACCACTTGCTTTAATGGCACGTTTAACAGAAGAAGTAGGTGAACTTGCTCGCGAAGTGAATCATGTTTATGGTGAAAAGCCTAAAAAGGAATCTGAAGAGCATGTTACAATAGAAGAAGAGATTGGTGATATTATTTTTGTTTTAACTTGTTTATCAAATTCATTAGACATCGATTTATCAAAAGCTTTTCAAACAACAATCGATAAATATAGTACAAGAGATAAAGATCGTTGGACGAGAAAATAGGAGGAATACGTGATGAGTATAAAAGTAGTTTTAGGTGGGCCTCGTGGACAAATGGGCCAAGAAGCTTTAGCAATGATGAAGGATGAAGCAAATATCGACTTAGTTGCTTGCATCGATCACAATACTGGAGATCAAACAAAAGAAACCATTCAAGCTAAATATGGTGTAAACCTTCCCGTATATAATGATTTAAAAGTATGTTTAAATGAACATGAGGTAGATGTGTATATTGACTTAACGATACCATCTGTCGGTTATACATATACAAAAATTGCTCTAGAACATGAAGTAAGAGCTGTGGTTGGTACTTCAGGCTTTACTGAGGAACAAATTAATGATTTACGTAAGGTTAGTAAAGAAAACCAAGTTGGCTGTATCATTGCCCCTAATTTTGCATTAGGTGCGATTTTAATGATGTTATTCGCTAAGCAAGCTGCTAAATTTTTCCCGGATGTCGAGATAATTGAAAAGCATCACGATAATAAAGTAGATGCACCATCAGGTACAGCTGTGAAGACATTACAAATGATTCATGAAGTAAGAGAAGAAAAGCAGCAAGGCCATCCCAATGAATATGAAAGTATGGAAGGAGCGCGTGGTGCTTCTGAAGGTGGCGTTCACGTACATAGCATGCGTCTACCAGGTTTAGTGGCCCATCAAGAAGTTGTCTTTGGTAGTACAAGTCAATTGCTAACGATTAAGCATGATGCATTTGATCGTAAAGCATATATGAGTGGTTTAAAATATGCTATCGAACAAGTGATGAATAAAAAAGAATTAATTTACGGATTAGAACATGTTTTAGACTTAAATTAAAGTGAGAGAGGGATTGCGAATATGAGAATCGCATTGATTGCACACGATAAAAAGAAAGAAGAAATGATCAATTTTACCATTGCTTATAAACATATTTTAGAAGAACATGAATTATGTGCAACAGGAACAACAGGTAAATTAATTGCGGAAGCAACTGGATTAGATGTACATCGTTTTCAATCTGGGCCACTCGGTGGGGACCAGCAAATTGGGGCGCTTGTAGCAAATGATGAGTTAGATATTATTATCTTTTTCCGTGATCCTTTGACAGCACAACCTCACGAACCTGATGTAAGTGCATTAATGCGCTTATGTGATGTTTATTTAATTCCACTTGCTACGAATATCGCTGCAGCGGAAGTATTTATTCATGGACTTGAGCGTGGCGATTTATCATGGCGTCAAATTGTTAAACAAAGTCATCATAAAGGTGTTGATTAATATGATGAAAGTCGGTATTACATGTTATCCAACTATAGGTGGTTCAGGTATTATAGCAACAGAGCTAGGCAATATGTTAGCGAATAAAGGGTATGAAGTTCATTTCATAACCTCGAGTATACCAATCAGACTACATTGTACAAATCCGAATATTTTTTACCATGAAGTTGAAATAACCGATTATCCTGTTTTTCAATACCCACCATACGATTTAGCTTTAGCGGCAAAAATGGCTGAAGTCATTGATCGTGAAAAACTAGATATATTACATGTTCATTATGCGATGCCACACGCTATTAGCGCCATTTTAGCGCGTGAAATTGCAAGCCATCCCATTAAAATAGTCACAACTTTACATGGAACAGATATTACGGTTTTAGGTTATGATAAAGTCTTTAAAAAAATGATTGCCTACGGCTTAGAGCAATCAGATGCTGTGACTGCTGTTTCACAATCATTAGTTAATGAAACAAAAAGTAGTTTACAAATCAAAAAAGATATTTCAGTCATTTATAACTTTGTAAATGAAGCTGATTATTATAAACGAGATGAAGTTAACTTAAGACAGAAATATGATATTGCGCCTGACGACAAAGTCTTAATTCACATTTCAAACTTTAGAAAAGTAAAACGAATTCCTGATATTGTAAAAGCTTTTCATCTTGTCAGAAAAAAGGTAAAGTCTAAACTTGTTTTTGTAGGTGATGGACCAGAATTATCGACAGTGATCGACCTAGTGAATGAATTAAACTTACAAGATGATGTATTGTTTTTAGGTAAGCAAAAAAGCATCAGTGAATTACTATCGTTTTCTGATGTTAAATTACTCATGTCTGAAAAAGAAAGCTTTGGCCTTGTTTTATTAGAAGCGATGGCATGTAAAGTTCCGACCATTGGTACTAATATCGGTGGGATCCCCGAAGTAATCGTTCATGGTGAAACTGGTTATGTCGTGGAATTAGGAGATTATGAAAAAGCTAGTCAATATATCATTCAGATGCTAGAAGATGACGCCTTACGAAAGGAACTCTCTCACAATGCATTTGAACGAGCGGCAAAGACATTTCATTCGGATGAAATATTAAATCAATATATTGATTTATATAAGTCACTTATTTCACCACAAGGTGAGAGCGATGAAGCTTGACCAATTTAAAGATGGCTATGCAATCATTGAAGAACTAGAAGATAATGGTTTTGAAGCTTATTTTGTAGGCGGATGTATTAGAAATTATTTATTAGGACTCCCCGTAAATGATATTGATATTACTACATCTGCAAAACCAGATGAAATCATCCGTCTATTTCCTAAAACAATTCCATTAAATGTAGAACATGGTACTGTTATTGTAAGATATAATCATCTCTCATATGAAGTAACCACTTTTAAAACAAGTGAATTACAATCAAATGAACCTCTTTCTCTTTATGAAGATTTGAAAAGGCGAGATTTCACACTTAATGCAATCGCCATGAATAAGGAAGGACATTTACTTGATTACTTTAAGGGGCAAGAAGCCATTAAGCAGAGAAAGTTAATTGGTGTTGAAAACACAAGTAAACGAATCGTTGAAGATCCTTTAAGAATTATTCGTGCTTTTCGTTTGATGGGGCAATATAATTTTTCATTGGATAGGACGTTAGAAAGATCGATTCAAGACCATAAAGATTTATTAAACACAGTAGCTGTTGAACGTATTACAGATGAATTTAACAAACTATTACAAGCGCCACATCTTGTTAAATGTCTAGCCATTATGAACGAATATAACATATTCAATAACTTACCGTATTTTAAAACAAGCTCCTTTAATGCGGCTTTTTGCAAAGAAGTGACAAGACGTTACGATTCATTTAGTGAATTCATTGCACATTATGCGCTATTAAATGACCTTCCAATCAGGCAAGTGATGAAAGAATGGAAGGCATCAAATAAAATGATAGATGATGCGGTTAAATTGTATACATATGTCCAATCATTTAAAAAAGAAGGATTATCTTCACTAAATGTATATCAAGTCGACAAAAACTTAATTGCCACAACGATCTCTTTAAGTAAGAGAATCCACTTACCAATTGAGGAAGAAAGTTTTTATGAGTTGAAAGAAACACTACCAATCCAGTCAAAAGATGATATCGATTTTTCAGGAAATGACTTAATTAGTCTATTTCCACATAAAAAAAGAGGTAAATGGATTGGCGATACACTAGGAGCTATTGAAATAGCGATTTTAAACGAAGACATTAAAAATAATAAAATGTTGATAAAGGAATGGGTTCTATGTCATCAACAAGAAATGAAATAATAAAAATCTTATCTTCAAATAATGATCAATACATTTCTGGCCAACAAATTTCAAATTCACTTCATATTTCCCGCAGTGCGGTATGGAAACATATGAATGAATTGAAAAAAGATGGTTATGAAATTGAATCAAAACCTCGTTTAGGTTATCGAATCATTCGTAAACCAGAGAAATTAAGTGCGAATACATTATCATGGGGATTAAAGACACATACGATTGGAAAAAAGTTTATTCATTATGAATCAATTCCATCAACACAGAAGTTAGCTCATGAATTAGCTATTGATGGAGCGAAACACGGCACGATTATTGTTGCAGATGAACAGACAGAAGGTAGGGGCAGACTTGGACGTAAATGGGAGTCATTAAAGGGTGATACCATTAGTATGAGTTTCATATTACGTCCTCATATATTACCTTATGTTGCTCCTCAATTAACCTTATTAACAGCAACAGTTATTGCTGAAGTGATTGAAAAAGTAAGCCACTTACAACCAAAAATTAAATGGCCAAATGATATTTTAATTAATGATAAGAAAATTTGTGGTATTTTAACTGAAATGCATGCTGAACAAGACCAAGTTGTTTATGTCGTCATTGGAATCGGAATGAATATGAATCAAAATGATGAGCAATTGTTTAAGAATGAGCATTACCAAGCAACTTCTTTAAAGAATGAGACAAGTGAATCATGGGATATAAAGCATTTTATTCAACATATTGTAGAACACTTCGAAGTAGCTTATGAGCAATTTATGGAAATAGGCTTTTCCAACATTAAAAACAAATGGGAACATTATGGTTTTAAAATGAATGAAATCGTTCATTATACAGTTGGTAAGGAAGAAAGACGTGGAAGATTTTTAGGAATTGCTGAAGATGGGGCTTTGTTAATGAAACAAGCTAGTGGACAAGTTGAAAAAATATATTCTGCTGAAATTAGTTGGTTTTAGGAGGATTGTATGATTACGATTGCTGAATTACACGAATTGAAACAAAGAAAAAATTGCTATGATTTCAACTTATGATTACCCTTCAGCTAAACTGGCACAGGCTGCAGGAATTGATATGATTTTAGTGGGAGACTCACTAGGTATGGTCGCCTTAGGTTATAATTCAACAATTGATGTAACGATAGACGATATGATCCATCATGGAAAAGCGGTTCGACGTGGTGCAAAAGATACTTTTATGGCCGTTGATATGCCCTTTATGACTTATCACTCTAGCGTGGAAGATACAGTGAAGCAGGGGGCTTATTTATTTCAAAAGACCCAAGCTAACGCCCTTAAGTTAGAAGGTTTCAATCCCATTATTGAGCAAGCGATCAAACATATGACAGCAGGTGGCATCCCAATCATTGGCCATCTAGGTTTAACACCCCAACATATCAATGTGTTGAGCGGCTATAAATTACAAGCTAAAACAAAAGAGAGCATTCAAGATATCATACAAAATGCCAAACGACTAGAACAAGCAGGTATTGCCTGTCTCGTCTTAGAGTGTATACCGAAAGAAGTCGGAAATTTTATTACAAATCAACTGACAATACCAACAATAAGTATTGGAGCAGGCCCAGATTGTGATGGGCAAGTCTTAGTTTATCATGATATTTTGCAATATGGACAAGCTTCATTTCCTAAGTTTGTAAAAAATTACGTCAATCTTGATCATGTGATAGAGGAAGGATTGACACAATATATTAAAGAAGTAAAAGCGAGTCACTTTCCAAATAATGATCAAAGTTATCATATTGAAGACACTAGCTTTTTACCCGATTGTTAGTTAAAAAGGAATAAAAACAGCAGGATTTTAGGAAACTCTTATCAAATACGATAAGAGTTTTTACTTATTTTGATTTTCATGCTTTAATATATGTATATCTTTAATAAGAATGGTTGATGCATATGAATCAAAATGAAGTTAATGTAAGGTCTTTAGTCAAGAAAATCATCACTATTTTAATTATCTTTGCCATACTTTTTTTACTTTTGTATATCGTTTATTTTTTTACTATTATTGATCAATCTAAATATAATGAAATTGGTAAAAGCCAAGCATTAGTTAAAGAGGAAGCCTATTTAGAATCTATTTTTGAACGTTATGAATTTGTCGAGGAAGAGACATATCATATATTTTATGGGAAAAATAATGATGATGAATATACTTATGTTTTTGTTCCTTTAAAGGAACGGGGAGATCATGAACAATGGACCGTCACCCGTGCGGAAGATATAAATAAAGTAAAAGCAGTAGAGGAAAAAATATTAAATGAATGTGACAGCTGTCAATTAAAATATAGTAAACCAGCGATCATTGATGATACACCATTATGGGAAATAGCTTACTATGAAAATGATGTATACACATTAGATTATATTGAAATGGAATCTAATGAGCGGTTTGAACGTTTACGAATGAAATAATTTATAAATGAGGTTGAGAATATGTATTTATCAAAGAAAGCTTTATCACTAAAGCCTTCACCAACATTAGAAATATCAGCTAAAGCAGCACAATTAAAAGCAGAAGGCTTAGAAGTAATTGGTTTGGGTGTTGGTGAGCCCGATTTTAATACACCTGAATTTATTATTCAAGCAGCAAAAAAAGCCATGGATGACGGACATACAAAATATACACCTGTAGGTGGTATACCTGAATTAAAAAAAGCAATCATTCATAAAATGAATCGTGACCATCAGCTGCAATACACTGAGAAAGAAGTTGTCGTTGCAACAGGGGCAAAATTTGCCTTATACTTACTCTTTCAAGTTTTACTTGATCAAGATGATGAAGTCATTATACCGACGCCATATTGGGTCAGTTATCCGGACCAAGTAGAATTAGCAGGCGGGAAGCCTGTCTGGGTAGAAGGACTTGAAGCAAACGACTTTAAAATAACAGCCGCACAACTAGAAGAAAAAATAACCGATAAAACGAAAGTCCTCGTCTTAAACTCACCAAGTAATCCAACTGGTATGATGTACACGGAAGAAGAACTTAAAGCAATAGGGGATGTTTGTCTGAAACATCAAATCATCATTGTATCGGATGAAATTTACGAAAAACTGATTTATGTTGATGAAAAACACGTCTCGATTGCATCGATTTCAGATGAGCTTAAAGCACAAACAATTGTCATTAATGGGGTGAGTAAATCACATGCAATGACAGGGTGGCGAATTGGTTACGCTTGTGGTCCAGAATCTATTATTAAAGCTGTTACAGATTTTGCATCACAAACAACTTCAAACCCGACTTCTATTTCACAATATGCAACAATTGCTGCCTATACAAACGATCAGAGCGAACAAGCTATTAATGAAATGAAAGAACAGTTTTCGATCCGTTTAAATCGTCTACATGAATTATTAAATGAGATTCCTGGTATTCATTGTAAAAAACCACATGGGGCTTTTTATGTCTTCCCTAATGTAAGTGAAGCGGTTGAGTTAACGGGCTTTGAATCGGTAGATGAATGGTGTAAAGCATTGTTAGAAGAAGAGTTAGTAGCTATTGTACCTGGCAGTGGCTTTGGTTCTCCAGAAAATGTCCGATTATCCTATGCAACATCCTTACATATATTAGAAGAAGCAGCAAAAAGAATTAAAGGATTTGTTGAAAAACGGCTAAGAAGTTGAATTTATTTCAACTTCTTTTTCATTTAAACGATTAAACAAATATATGGTATACTCTTGTATGAGGTGAACTAACATGGTAGATCGTTCTGTTTCTTTACAAGACGTTTTGTTAAATCAAATATCAATACCAGAACAATTATTGACAACATATAAATCATTTGGCCTTAATGAACAAGATGTCATCGTTATTTTACAATTACATCGCTTTTTAAGAGAGGGGATTGCTTTTCCCACTCCAAATGAAATTGCTCAATATGTAACATTAAGTGAAAACCAATGTATGAGTATAATAAAGAAGCTCATGCAAAAAGGCTATTTAACCATTGATGAATCAGAAAATGAGATGAATCAATTGGTCGAAAGTTATAATTTGCACCCATTTTGGGAAAAGTTAATTCATCAATCAGAACAACCGATTGAAGAAACAGATGGGTCGATTTTTTTATTGTTTGAACAAGAATTTGCTCGAATGTTATCGCCTTTTGAAATTGAAATGATCAATGCATGGTTAGATGAAGATCAATTTTTACCCTCTTTAATAAAAGCAGCTTTACGAGAGGCCGTCTTAATGGGTAAACTAAACTTCAAATATATTGATCGCATCTTACGAGAATGGCAGAAGAAAGGTGTCATAACTGTTGAACAAGCTCGAGAAGCTAGTAAACAATTTAGGGAGCATAAAAAAGAAACAACATATCAAGTAGCAGATGAATCTGAAAGAGATACTTCTATTTACTTTAATTGGCTAGAAGGGGGAAAATAAGGATATGTTAACAAAAAAACAAATTCGCTTTTGTTTGGATACAATGGCAGATATGTTTCCAGACGCCCATTGTGAACTTGTTCATGACAATCCATTTGAACTCGTTATCGCTGTTCTATTATCAGCCCAAACAACAGACGTGAATGTAAACCGGGTAACGACGCAATTATTCAAAAAATATAAAACTCCTGAAGATTATTTAGCAGTACCACTCGAAACATTAGAACAAGATATACGTTCCATTGGACTATTTCGCTCAAAGGCGAAAAATATTCAAAAGTTATGTCAAAGATTACTAGATGAATATAATGGAGAAGTCCCTCGTACAAGAGAAGATCTCGAAAGTCTAGCTGGTGTAGGTAGAAAGACAGCAAATGTTGTTTTATCAGTTGCTTACGATATACCAGCTATTGCAGTTGATACTCATGTAGAGCGTATCGCTAAACGATTAGGATTTTGCCGTTGGAAAGATTCAGTTTTACAAGTAGAAAAGACCTTAATGAAAAAAATACCTGAAGATGAATGGAGTGTTAGCCATCATCGCTTAATTTTCTTTGGAAGATATCATTGTAAAGCAGCAAATCCTAATTGTTTTGAATGTCCACTACTTGAAGTATGTCGTGAAGGACAAAAACGCATGCGAAAATTAGAGCGTGAAAAAGCTAAAAATGTGTAATTAAAAAAGCCTTAAGGTTTTATTTATAAACCTTAAGGCTTTTGTGTTCTTTATGATGCTTCGTTATTATCTTCGGAAGATTCTTCATCATTATTATTTTGATTGTTGTTGTCATCATCTTCATTGTTGTTCTGATTGTCGTTATTATTGTTATCATCTGACATACGTATCGTTATCTCAGTTGATGCAGCAGGACCCTCATTATCATTCTCATCTATTGCTTTTACTGAGATTTTATAGGTCTTTTCATTTTCTACCGCTTCAATCGTAAAGGAACGATTATCAACAATTGTTGCACTTCCATTCACTGTTACCTCATACTGTGCAGGTGGCCCATTATAGTCCCAAGTAACCTGAACAGATTCACTAGCTTCATCAAATTGAGCATTTAACTGTGATACTTCTGGCAAGTCCACTTCATCATCTGGCGTTTTAACCGATGTCGTAGCAGGTTCACTTTCCACATCGTTGTCAAGGTCAACAACAATCACTTCAAATGTATAAGTTGTATCTTCTTTAACATCCTCTAATGATACGTCTAAATCACTCGTCTCTGTTAATGATTTATAATCTCCATCATCCTCTTTATAACGTACTTTATATTCTACTTCTTGCTCACTATCATATTCCCAACTTAAATCAATTTTATTTGCCTCTTCATCATAACTGGCATTTAAATTAGAAACAGGATCAAGTTGATCAAATGATTCAGATACCTTTGTTGGTTCAGTGCCTTTAACAAATAATTCTTTTACGATTCGATCTGATGGTGTAAAATCACTTGGAAGGGCAGGTGGGTTAGTTCCTTTTTCTACACCAACTTCAACAACAGAGCTAGGTCTTTCAAAGTCAGGTGTTTCCACGCCTTCTGATATTTTTTCCATCATATGTTTATATAAATTAATCGAAATATGTGAGTCATTAACTGAACGTGAGTTTGACTCAGGATAGCCTGACCAGACACTCACAGTAAAGTTTGTTGTATAACCTACAAACCAACGATCGACCGCATCGTTTGTCGTACCTGTTTTACCAGCAGAGTGTAATCCGGGAATATTTGCTGAACGACCAGTACCTTCTGTCATAACATCTTGTAACATATTTGTGACCATATAAGCTGTATAATCTTCCATCACTTGTTCAGATTTAGGGGCTAATTCAACAACTTCACCATCAGGATATTCAACTTTAGTGACGGCAAATGGCTCATTATAATATCCTTCATTACCGAAAGCTCTAAAGGCTCCTGCTAGTTTTAATGGGGATGTCGAGTTAACAGTTCCACCAATTGCATCACGCGGATCTAAATTTCCTTCAAACTCTAAGCCTAAACGTTCAGCAAATGGTTTAACTTTATCTGAACTCATATCTTCTAAAATTTTTGCAGCAGGAATGTTTAATGAATGTGTTAAAGCATAGCGATAGGAGACCCAACCATAATTTTCTCTTGTCACATTTCGAATTTCTCGATCACTCGATTTTGGTGTATATGGTTCATCCAATATTTGTTCGTAAGTCGACTTTTTGTCTAAGTCGATACTTGGTGCATACGCTAATAATGGTTTGTAAGTTGAACCTGGCTGACGTTTTAAATTAATAGCATAGTTATCACCATCGACATTCTCACGATTTCGACTTCCTCCAATCGCTAATATACCTCCTGTTTTAGTATCTAATACAGATATACCTGATTGCAGGTCTTCATCTGGGAAACTAATTGGATTTTCATCACTATCTGTTAATAAAAATTCAACATAGTCTTGTGCATCACGATCTAATGTTGTATAGATTTTTAATCCATCATTATTAATATCTGCTCCATCTAACTTTTCTTCAATTTCTTTTCTAACTTGTTGAATGAAAGCTTCATAAGGTGTACTTTGTGGCTTTTTGTCTGTTAACTGACTTTCAACACTAACTTGACGGGCTTCTTCAGCTTCTTTTTCTGTAATTTTTCCGTGTCTGACCATTAAGGTTAACACGGTATTGACACGCTCTTGCATCAAATCAGGATTTTCAAAAGGATTATAAGCATTAGGTCGTTGTGGTAAACCAGCTAACATGGCTGCTTGTGTTAAATTTAATTCATGTAAATCAGTTATCCCGAAATAAACTTCAGCAGCTTTGGCAACGCCGTATGCATTTCCACCGTAAAATATTTTATTTAAATACATTTCCATTATTTCTTCTTTAGAATATTTTCTTTCTAACTGTAAGGCTAACCATTGTTCCTGGACTTTTAATTTAATCTTTTTATCTGGTGTTAAAAAGAAATTCTCGACTACTTGCTGAGAAATAGTTGATGCACCTTCAGCACCAAAACCACGCTTTATGTTTGCAAGAATCGCTCCACCAATTCGTCTAATATCAATACCAGGGTGTTCAAAGAAACGAACATCCTCTGTCGCTGTCACAGCATCAATTAATACTTGTGGGAGATCTTCATATTCAACCTTCTTCCGATTTTCATCATATAAAGATGCGAAGACTTCACCATCTTGATCTAATAGTTCAGAACCTAAAGGAACATCTAATTTATCAGGATCAATGTCTGGAGCTGTGGCTGCATAGTAAGCAAACAAACCGCCTACAGATAACATCCCTAAAACCATGATAATGGCTACAATTTTAATAATTTTTTTAAAGGTTGTTTTTTTCTTAGGAGATTTCTTTTTATTTTTTTGAACTCGAGATTTTCGATTATTACTCATTTCATTTTCCTCCATTGTTAAAATAGAGTTGATCTATTATTTTTAAGTAATCAACTCTTGCTTGATAGGAAAAAGGAATTTTATAACCAATTTCCTGTATTTGTTTGTAACTAATTGATTTCTTAGTTAGATGTTGTTCTTGCCATATTGATAAAAATGTTTCAAATGGAATGTAGTAATTTTCATCATGTACTGTAAAGCGAATGATGATAAAGCATATGCCACCATGCTTGGCTACATCTTCCATATGTTTGATTTGGTGATCATGAACGTTCGATAAAGGAAACAAGGTTTTATTCTTTGTTTCTTTCACTTCAAAATCAATATGCTTTCCTTTATAAATGCCATTATAGTCTGTTGTTGAGCTCTTTTGGAAATAACCTTCCGTGATCACAGCAGCACTTCTTTTTGGATAATGAACATTTACAATTTGGATAGGGGTAGGCTTTTTATGAATAACCCCGATTTGATGATCTAAATAATATTGGTTTGTTATATTTATATCTTCCTCTAAGGACATTCCACGATTGACCATACTATTAATCGTTCCATTCGATTGAGATGGTTTCCGGCTAATAGACTGACGTTTAATTCCGCCTGGATATTTCATATTATATTCCCTCCGACTCTCTTCCTTATCATACCAAAAAACAAAGGAGTATAAAATACAAACTTACCCGAATCGTTAAAGTGTCGGTTAAATGTTAGTAATTTGTAATTTAATTATAGTATTTCCGAGATCTATGTCATTAAAAAGTGATATTTTACATATATTTGTCATTTAAAAGGAATCTTGCTATTCATAAGGAATAAAGTAGAAAAAGTGAGGTGTTCTAATGTTTATAAATGATTGGCAAACAAATGAGCAATGTAAAAGAAAGTTAGAGCGTACTTTATATAAAATAGAAAAGCAGTTAAGAGTCATTGATGAGAAAATTAAAGCAAATACATATGTCAATATAAAATCAAATTATCATGTCATCTTCAAAGACCTCCATAACAAAGTGAAAGTAGACGAACAAAACTGACAATGGTATGCTATAGTTAATGATTAATAGTAGGGGATTTAAAATGAAATTAGTGACGATAACGAATAAATTAATAAAAGATCTACATTTTTTAAAAGATCATTTTTTTAAAACGATTGAGATGGAAGATGAGCAGGCATTTTTTGCTTATGTTAAAGGTGAAACTGATTCTATATTCGAGCATTTACATGAGTGGGAAGCTGAGACTTTACAATATATAAAAAATAATAAAAGTGCTGTTCATTTAAAGCAAGTGATCGCAACAAAAGAAAACATTGAACTATTAATTATTCATAGTTTTTATAAAGATATGCGTAAAAGACGGTTTATGGAGTATTATAATTCTAGCTTATACGTATTAAATGACCTTCGGAGTGAGATAGAATGAGTAATGACTATTTATACGATATTGCTGTGAGTGTCATGAATAAGGCATATGCACCATATTCTCATTTTAAAGTTGGTGCAGCTTTAGAAACAACGGCTGGTCAAATATTTACAGGGTGTAATATTGAAAACAGTTCATACTCTTTAACGTCTTGTGCGGAAAGAGTTGCTATTTTCAAAGCAATAAGTGAAAGCCAATATAAATTTAAACATTTAGCTATTGTTGCAGAGACAGACGATTTTATTAGTCCGTGTGGTGCCTGCCGACAAGTGATGAGTGAGTTTTTCAGTAAAGATATGCCAATTTATTTATACAATAGACATGGTGAATATAGGCAAGTGTCTATCGCACAATTGTTACCAGATTCTTTCCGATTATGATAATTTGATTAAAAATAACAAAATCTGTTTTTAAATGTTGAAAAATTTAGTAAGATAAGAGTAAGTAAACGTTTTATTAGTGTAGATGAAGAGGTGGAGAAATGGATATTCAATTAACTGCAAATGAAATTTATGAAAAATCTTTTAAAAATGCCATCACTGGTGGATACAACAAAGGTGATGTTGACGAATTTTTAGATATTGTCATACAAGATTATGAAAAATTTGATCAAGTTGTTTCCGAATTACAAGAAGAAATTAATCGCTTACGTAAACAACAAGGGCAAACAAATAACAATCAACAACAACAGCAAACGACACAATTACATGCTAACTATGATATTTTAAAACGTATTTCTAATCTTGAAAAGGCTGTCTTTGGCCAAAAAACAAATGAATAAATTGGTAAAAGTTCATTGTGTCTTTATATAGGTGAATATGCTATAATTATTTCTTGGATGAATACTCGTGTAATCGCTGCACGTTAATCGTGTAGAGGAAAGTCCATGCTCGCACAGGCTGTGATGCTTGTAGTGTTCATGCTTGACGAAGTCATAAGTCAAGGTAACGATAAGATCGTTAACGGCTGATGATTAACCTAAGTCTTTCTAGATATGGTGAATCATCTATAAAAGTGCCACAGTGACGAACAAGATTGGAAACGATTGGAAGTGGAACGCGGTAAACCCCATGAGTGAGCAACCCAAACAATGGTAGGGGCATCTTTCGAGTAGGAATTAAACGAAAGAAAGGACGAAGAAATTCTTCGTAGATAAATGATTACAACCGGAGTACGAGGCTGACCACCGTTTGCAGTACAATGGAACAGAACATGGCTTACAGAGTATTCATTGGTCGACTTTACAATGTGACTTTCCAAGATGTAATGCTTGGAAAGTTTTTTATTTTATTGAAGATAAGAGGGATTGTTAATGGCTAACATAAAGTTAATTGCAACAAGTGCGATGGGCTTAGAGTCCATTGTTGCACATGAAGTAAGAGACCTTGGTTATGAACCAACAGTAGACAATGGAAAGATTATTTTTGAAGGTAATGAAGAAACGATTGCTCAAGCTAATTTATGGTTAAGAGTTGCAGACCGTGTCAAATTAGTCGTTGGAGAAGGGAAAGTCGAAACATTCGATGAATTGTTCGAGTTTACCAAAGCATTGCCATGGGAACAATTTATACCTGAAGATGGCCAATTTCCAGTCATAGGAAAATCGCATAAATCAAAACTATATAGTGTTTCAGATTGTCAATCAATCGTTAAAAAGGCTATTGTTGATCGTTTAAAACTAAAGCATGGTGTGGCACATAAAATGCCGGAAACAGGGGCTTTATACCGTGTAGAGGTTGCTATTTTAAAAGATGTTGCGACATTAACAATTGATACATCTGGTACAGGTTTACATAAAAGAGGCTATCGAGTTGGTCAAGGGGATGCCCCTTTAAAAGAAACATTAGCTGCTGCCTTAGTTAAGTTAACGAATTGGCGTCCAGATGATATGTTTGTTGATCCTTTTTGTGGCTCAGGTACAATTCCGATTGAAGCTGCGCTTATTGGTCAGAACATTGCACCAGGTTTCAATCGTGACTTTGCATCAAGTGATTGGGACTTTATTGGGAGTCAAGTATGGGAAAAGGCATTAGATGAAGC
>DATGTP010000051.1:0-9577 GCA_035301825.1 Pseudogracilibacillus sp.
TAAGGACTAACATTCGTTTAAACATTATATCCATCTCCTTTATTTGTGATAGCTTCATATTAGCACGATATTTTTGTCATAATCCGACCATAAATATCCAATTAAATAGAGTTGCTCCTAAAGCAGTCCTGACAAGCACCCAATTACCAAAACATCCCACACTCGCCAAGCTTTACAAGTATATGCATCTTGACAGCCTTGAGCACTGTCATCATTGTCATCTAAATGTAATAAAAAAAGCGTTATTCTGCCCGCAGAATAACGCTAATCGCCCCTTTTTTTCCCTCGTTCACTGATAAATTTCTTCACGGCCATGACGATGAGAAATAATAACCAAGAAGTCATCCCATAATATATGTACACAGCCACTTGATCTAACTCATCAAAAAAGTAAGTCATTCCACCCCAAATAATGCCGACACCTAAGATTTGATATAAATAAAAAGATAATTTAACTTCCACCTTCACTTCACTCCTTACTAGCCATCTTAACTTACTTGTTGATCAAAGGCGATAAAAACTCTCTCCCTCAATAAAAGAGGTAAGAGAGTCATCATTTTTAATCCATATTATCAAATTCACGTACCATAGCATCATATGTTAATGGTCCAATCGCACGGTTTTCAATGATTCCGTCTGTATTAATTAAATAACTTGTCGGTAATTGGTAAGCATCAAAAATATCACTTACTAAATTATCAACATCACTTAAGACAACAAATGTTGCACCATACTCTTCTAAAAACTCATCAACAACTTCATCATTACGCTCTGTCGAACGAACGTTAACTGCGACAATTTCTACTTCATCTGAATATTCCTCATAATATTTCTGCATGTCAGGCATTTCTGCACGACAAGGACCACACCATGATGCCCAAAAGTTTAACAATACTTTTTTCCCTTGAAAGTCAGATAGTTTCATTTCTTCGCCATCTAAATTTTCTAAGGTAAAATCAGGTGCTTGATTCCCACGTTCTAACCCGACTTCTGCTGCATTTTCATTATTATTTGTTTCTTCTGTTTGTGCACTCTTATTTTCTTTTTGTTCAGTATCTTTAATGACAAAATCCCAAACTGCCCAACCAAGAACTAACACAACTAAAACGCCAATAATCCAATTTTTCATTCAAGCATTCTCCTTTATTAACCTAATTTAGACATCCATGTATCATCAACTAAATCGAGTAAAAACTCACTAATACGTGGCATAAATCCTAACAATAAAACAATTCCCATCAGAATCATAATGACGCCACCAATTTTCATAATGATGCCACTGCGCTTCATAATCCATTGAGATGACCCGATGAAAAATGAAAGCACGATAAATGGTAAAGCAAAACCAATGACATACATAAAGGTATAAATAATTCCATTTCCAGGATTTGATGCTGCTAATAACAAGATCGAACCAAAAATAGGCCCAATACATGGCGTCCAACCTGCGGCAAATCCAACACCTACAAAAAATGTTCCTAAATAACTTACTTTTGATTTTTTCACTTGCATCCGATGTTCTTGCATTAAAAATGGAATATTAATAACACCTAAAATAAATAAACCCATGACGATGATAAATACACCGGCAATCCGTTGAATTAATAAACCTGAATTTCCTGTTAATAAATCAGAAATAAAGTTTCCTAAATAGGCTGCACTTATCCCCAACCCGATGAAAACGAGCGATACACCGATTAAAAAGAAAATCGAATGTGATAAAATTGCCTTTCTCACCTGTTTCGTTTGTGCTTCCTTTAATTCTTTAACACTAATTCCTGTAATATAGGATAGAAAAGCAGGGAATATTGGTAAAACACAAGGAGATACGAAAGATAAGACACCCGCACCAAAAGCTAATAACATCCCAAAGAGTAAAAACGTATCTGTTTCAATTGCACCCATTTAAACTTGTCTCCTTTGCCACAATTTATATCCAAAGGCTAGTAGTAGTATAACGATGAAATAATACGGGGCAATCAAATAGCCGTAAATCGTCGTATATGAAAAATAACTAGCAAAGATGAGCTGGATAGCCGCCCAGATGATTACAAGATGCCAAGTCTTGACCCTTTTAATAAATAAAAACAAGAGAATGAGCACACTGTATAAAATAAAGGTTGCCAAACTTTGATTAAAATGATTAAATTTGAAATCAATAAAATCATAAATGAAGAGGCTCATTAACATGATGGGCATAAATGTGTCTTGTAAATACATCTTATTTACTTTTTGACGTTTATATTGAACAAACAAATGTATTCCTAAAAGGAACTGAGCCAGATAAAACATTGGCTGTGTACTTGGATAAGGTAAAACCGCAAAAGGGTCTTTCACAAACAAAGGTAAATTTAATACGATTTTAGCGACCCAAATATAAATGATGAAATTAATCAGATAGGATAAAAACTGATCAATGGCTTTCTTTTTAAAAGTTCTCTCTTTCGAAGACTTTCCATAATAAAAAGCAATACCTATCATAAATGCAATCACATATTGCAATAATTTATATACAACCGTCATTGAGGGCAAATACATTCCTCCTCAAACTTCTTATCAACCCCTATTATAACGAATATAAAGAGAATAGACATGAAAGGAGCTTATCTTCATTAAATTGTAATAATTGTCATACAATTTCCATAAAAAGAGAGCCAAATCATTTATTCTCAAATGATTTGGCTCTTTGATTGTAGTCATTTATTGGGCAATTAAATCGTGGTAAGCTTCTGTCTTTTCCATTTTCGACGCAACATATGGACAAGTCGGGATAATTTTCACCTTTTCTTCTCGAGCAAAGGTCGTTATTTTATCAACAAGCTTACCTGCTATCCCTTGTCCTCGTAATTCATCCGACACATAAGTGTGGTCAACGATAATCGTGTTGGCATCTTTTTCTTGATACGTTATTTCTGCAATTGGCTTTGCTTCATCTTCACCAATATAAAATTTATTCTTTCCTTTTACAATTTCCATTTGTAAGCGCCTCCTTTATTCAAGGTTAACATAAATGATTCAAAAACCGAATAGCTTTTAACCAATTTTCGTCCCATTAGGCACTTTTTCATCAGGGCCTAATAAAACAACATCCTCTTCTCCCGGCATCCCACCTAATACGAGGACTTCAGATTTAAATCCTGCGATTCGCATCGGGGGGAAGTTGACGACAGAAACGACTTGTCTTCCTAACAAATCTTCAGGTTCATATCGTTTTGTCAATTGGGCTGATGACTGTTTGACGCCTATGTCGTCACCAAAATCAATTTTCAACTTAATTGCAGGCTTTCTCGCTTCAGGAAATGGAAGGGCTGCAATGACTGTTCCTACTCGCATATCCACTTTCATAAAATCATCAAATTCAATCACGATTGTCAAGCATCCTTTCTCTCTTTAAATTGTTTATCGAATACTTTCTTCGCTTCGTCTTCCGATTTTTTATCAATAAAGTATGTGATCGCTGCCTCACATAAGGCATAGGTGCCTGCACTTGCAATCCCACCAGAAATAACACTTCCTGCACCAGGGAATAATTTAACAAGTTGCCTTGATATAGTCCTTAAGGCAAAGCCGACACCAACATTAACCCCCATCGCTCCTAAAAACTTGCCTAAAGACTTACGATTTAATCGGGTTCCCCCGATAATAGCAATGGAACCGACCATCGATAACTGAAGTCCTGTAATGACAGGCATATCTGCCATTGGAATGGGGGTCGCCCCAATCACACCGGTCATGCCGATGACACTTTTTCCGATGGTCCGCGCCAGCTTCTTTTGAACTGATTTCACTTTTGATATTTTCGCTAATATTACCTGAGCTTCTTCAGGTAGTTCGGTCATCAAATAATGCAAAAGTTGATCAATGTTCCAGCTTCGGTCATAAGCGACTTGCCCATTCTCATCATATTCAATATAGGCACTGATTGGAATGACAGCTACTGGTTTTTCAATGACTTCCTTTATTTTGTCTTGTAATAAGTGAACGGTCGCTGCAATATTCGCCTGTTTCTTTTGATCGTCAAATGGCGGTTCACTCACTGAAACAGGGGCTAATTCATCAACTTGTGTCACAATCCCAACGATAGGGACATCATATTGATGAATTTTTTCTATTTTTGTTTTAATATCATTTAACTGTTTTAAATCTTCATCCACTCGAGCACCGACTTCTTTTGCTTTACATAAAAACAAAATAACATCAGGACACTTCTCTTTTAAAGCAGCATTAATTTCATCGACCGGATTCGCTTGAGCGATGGCTTCATCTGGCAAATGCCCTTCACCAAGTCCACGCGTGTCTAAAATATCAATCCCACCAAGCTCATTTTCAAATAAGTACCACTTTCCCGCTCCTGTCGTTGACTTATAATCCCCAACCTCTGCTTTCTCTTCTCGGAAAATAGCATTAATTAAGCTCGACTTCCCAGCACCACGTCTCCCAACGATTGCAATCCGGGCTGGCCTTGCTTCTAATATAAATGAACGTAAGTGAGCCATTTCAGATGCGACTTTACTTTTGTTTTTAGCTGACATTTTCGTCTTATCAATATTTTTTCCGATAAATTGAAAAAGGTCTTCTAATTTCGATTCCATTTCTTTTTGTTCGTCTGACATATTGATCACCTATCTTATCGTTTCAATTTTCAAACAATTTAACCTTATCTTTATCATACTTGATTGTAGGGCCATTTTAAACTATGTTGCACTTCATAAAAGAAAATGAGCACTGTGCGAAAAGTCGCACAGTGCTTTTTATAAAACATCTAATAATGCCGTTGCAATTGAAAAGTAAATTAAGAGGCCAATAATATCGTTAATCGTCGTAATAAATGGACCTGATGCAACCGCAGGGTCAACATTTAATTTATTAATAATGAGTGGAACGACTGCCCCAATTGCTGCTGACACACTTAAAGTACATAAGATTGAAAAACCGACGACAAAGCCAATCATCCACGTGCCGTAAAAGAGTGGAATAATTAAGGAAATAGCAATCATACAAGCTAAGCCCATTAAAAACCCTGTCCCAAATTCACGTCGAATCATTTTACCGACATTCTTTTTATCGATTGTACCAAGTGCTAACCCACGAACTGATACGGTTAAGGACTGTGTTCCAACGTTACCTGCTGAGTCCATAATCATCGGTACGAAAGCGGCTAATAGAACAACTTGTTCTAAAGTCTCTTCAAACTGACCAATCACCCCTGCTGTTAGTAAACCAAAGAACATAAGGGCTACAATCCATGGGGAACGTTTTTTCGCTGCTTCAAATGAGCCAATGTCTAAGTCTGTTGCCCCTTTTACTGCTGATAATTCTCCAAAGTCTTCTGTCGTCTCTTCCTCTAAAATATCCATGACGTCATCGACCGTTACAATGCCAAGGAGACGTTCATCTTTTGAGACAACTGGAACAGCAAGAAGATCATATTTTTGAATGGTTAGCGCTACTTCTTCTTGGTCCATCTGTTCATCAACAGAGATGACATTTTTCAACATAACATCTTCAATGACATCATCAAGTTTAGCTGTAATGAGGTCACGTAAAGAAACAACGCCGACAAGCTCCCCTACTTCATTGACCACATAGTTATAGTAAATGATTTCGGCACTTGGGGCTTCCTCTCTTAATTGCTCGATGACGTATTCTGCCTGATCTGTCGCTTTTATACTGACAAATTCTTTCGTCATAATAGAACCAGCGGTTTCCGGTTCATATGCTAAAAGTGTACGAATCTTTTTCGCTTGTTCTTCATCCATTTGCGATAAAATTTCATCTTGTTTTCGTACATCAATTCCTTTTAAGAAATATCCAACATCGTCGGTAAACATGTTGTTAAACACTTCTGAAAAGTAACGTGCATCAAGCTCACCAAATGATACGAGTTGATTTTTAAGAGATAATCCTTCAAATATAAGTGCAAATTCTCTCGGTGACAAAAACTCATAGCACCGCTTCCGTAAAGTTTCGTCAAATTGATTGAAAATATCGACTTGATCTTGTGGATGAATTTCTAAAAAAACATCGCGGAATTGCTCAATTTGACTGTCATGTAATGAATCAACAATCGCTTGAATGTACTGCTGGCGTGTTTCATTGTTGAGTCTAATCATTTGTACTCCTCCTTCTGTTTATCCTTACATGAAATACTGCTGGCTTGTTACGATTGAATAAAAAAACACCTTCTACGCTCGAAGGTGTTGTAAGCATACAGAAATAAGCGTGTACAAAAAAGCACTTTTCTATACGTCTAAACGATCCTCTAGTCGTAGAGCTTTAGCACTGTGTAAAATAGGACACTTCCATCCAGCTACATTAAAAATCACCTTATGTCGATGATTCTTGTTAAACCCATTGGCGTCTTTAGACGTTTTTGGGCAGTAACATCTCTCTTACACAGGAGCCTCACCTAACGAGTATTCATGTCTATATATGACCTTAGAACAAATTGTGACATGAGTCAACCGAAACAAGTTATATTTATTTTTCATTGATCTTTTGCTACACTAAAAGAAAAGAGATAAAGGATGATAACCATGCAATATGTAACATTAAATAATGGAGTCAATATGCCACAACTCGGATACGGTGTCTATAAAGTATCTGATGATCAAGCGGTTGAATGTGTACAAGAAGCTTTAGAGGCAGGCTACCGTTCGATTGATACGGCTGCCTTTTATGATAATGAGATCGGTGTTGGTAAAGCGATTAAAGCATCAGGCCTTGATCGTAAAGACATTTTTGTAACGACGAAAGTATGGAATGATATGCAAGGTTATGACAAAACACTGCAAGCTTTTGAAGATAGTTTAGACAAGCTTGGCCTTGATTATATCGATTTATACCTCATCCACTGGCCATGTCCAGACTTTCATTTATACATTGAAACATATCAAGCTTTAGAACATTTATATAAAGAAGGAAAAGTGCGAGCAATCGGTGTTTGTAACTTCCACATTGAACATTTACAAGCGATTATTGACCAATGTGATGTCGTTCCAGCTGTTAACCAAGTGGAATGCCATCCATACTTCCAGCAAAAAGAGCTGAAAGATTTCGCTTATGAAAATGGGATTTACATCGAATGTTGGGGTCCTTTACACCAAGGCGGAGACCTCTTGCAAGATGAAGTCATTGCAGGTATTGCAGATGCTTACGGAAAAACGCCTGCACAAATTATTTTACGCTGGCATTTACAAGAGAACTCAATTGTTATTCCAAAATCAGTGACTCCATCACGAATTAAGGAAAATATCGATATCTTCGATTTTGAACTGAGCCAAGATGATATGGACCGAATTGCTACCATTGATCGAAAAGAGCGGATTGGCCGCGAACCGAACGACATGCACATCCGATAATATATGTGCTAGGTCACTTTCACGAGCGCCAAAGGCTCTAGTCATCCATAAGTTGTTAGCGGAACTTGCAGGCCTGCAAGTTCCGTTTTTTTAAATTAAAAAAGGACTGAAACTTATTGTTCAGCCCTTGCTTTTTCTAATGTATTTTTAACGAAGTCTTCTTTTTCATTTGTATAAGCGGTGATGCCACTATTGGAGCCGTCGACGAAATCACGTTTAATGCTTTCATATGCTTGGCGGGCACTTTCATTTCGAATTAAGTAATTGCGGAATAAAATAAAATTTTCCCAAATGGTGCCTTCATATGTCGTTAAATGGATGAAATGTGTTTTGACTTGAAAGGTGCCATCGGTAAATTTCGCCAATATAATTTCGCCTGGTCGTTCTACTTTCAGTCGGTAAAAACCGATTTCTTGTAATTGTTCATACATGCTATCATCGACTTCGGATAAGTCATCAACGCCGACGACAATATCGATAAGCGGTTTCGCTAAGATGCCTGGAATGGCTGTACTACCTATATGGCCTATTCGTTCGGCTGCGAGTCCTGTCATTTCCATAATTTTTGCTTTTTCTAATGCGAATAATTTCGCCCAGTCCGGGTTGTGCTCAGTTAACTTCACTTCATCATTTCGAAGACCTAACTCCACTCAAACCACCCCTTTATTTTTAAAAAGCTCACTTTAATTTTAACATGGATAAAAGACCGTTACAATATGTAAAAAAAGCTCCCTTTTTTCAAAAGGGAGCTAATCGACCGTTTATTTTGCTAAATCATGTTCATCGATGAAGGTTTTTAAAATATCGGTTAAGTTCGGTGTCGTAATTTCGTCGAGATCATAATGGACACGTGTTGTTGGTTTATTAATGTTAATGATCCGTGTTAAATCCATTGGTGTTCCGATAATGACGACATCACAGTCTGTATTATTAATTGTTGCTTCTAAATCTTTCAGTTGTTGTTCACCATAACCCATGGCAGGTAAAACTTCGCCAATGTCTGGGTAAATTTCAAAGGTTTCTGTCAGTTTCCCAATTGTATATGGGCGTGGATCGACAATCTCACCAGCCCCTAAACGTGTCGCTGCTACTGTACCAGCTCCTAGTTTCATCCCACCATGTGTTAAAGTAGGCCCATCTTCAACGACAAGAACTTTTTTCCCTTTAATCAATTCAGGGTTATCGACTGTAATCGTCGAATCAGCTTTAATGACAGTCGCATCTGGACAAGCAATTTCAATATTCTTCTCAACTTGTTTCACATCTTCAGGATCTGCACTATCAATTTTATTAATGATGGCAACGTCTGCTACTCTTAAACTCACTTCACCTGGATAGTAATTAAATTCATGGCCAACCCGGTGTGGATCTAAGACAGTAATAGCTAAGTCTTCTTTATAGAATGAGAAGTCATTATTTCCTCCATCCCATAAAATGACGTCACAGCCGTCTGGGTCATTTTCTGCTTCACGTAAGATGGCTTCATAATCAACCCCAGCGTAAATAATATTCCCTCTTTCGACATGTGGTTCATATTCTTCCATCTCTTCGATCGTACATTCATGTTTTTCAAGATCTGCTAAACTAGCAAAACGTTGTACTTTTTGTTTTGCTAAGTCACCATATGGCATAGGGTGACGAATAGCGACTACTTTTAAACCATGTTCCATAAATGTTTCGATCACTTTACGTGATGTTTGACTCTTTCCTGTTCCCGTCCGGACTGAACAAACAGAGATAACGGGTTTATTACTTTTAATTTGCGTATGTTTCGGTCCTAATAGTTTGAAGTCGGCTCCATAAGTATTCACAATCGCACCGACATTCATCACTTCTTGATAACTAATATCACTATATGAAAATGCACATTCATCAACATCATATGTTTGAATTAAAGTCGGTAGATCTTCTTGAGCGAAAATTGGAATCCCTTCTGGATACAATTTCCCCGCTAGTTCTGCTGGATACTTTCGTCCATCAATATCTGGGATTTGTGCAGCAGTAAATGCTACGACATCATAAGCTTCGTTATCCCGATAGTATGTATTAAAATTGTGAAAGTCTCGCCCTGCCGCACCAATAATGATTACTTTTTTCTTTTCCATTTTCTTCACTCCATAACCGTTAAATTCAACTGACAAATTCCATTTTATAATAAAAGAATCACTTTGTACAGTATTTTTATTATATTTTATGTATTTTTATACATTATTTTT
>DATGTP010000052.1:0-5224 GCA_035301825.1 Pseudogracilibacillus sp.
GAAAGATTCCGTTCTTATCAACCATTATCAGAAGAAGAAAAAGAAGCAATGTCTGATAAACAAATTGAGTTATGGGAAGAAAAGGCCAAAAGTGGTTTATTACGTGGTGAATCAACGATTCGAGATGGCATGTATGCATTGAGAGGTAGCTTACAAGGTAGAGTAGATGGTGATGGGCCATTTAACATGTTAAGTAGTATCGGGATTTCTACAACAGCAAACTACTTAGATGGTGGTAAATTAGAGATTGATGAAGATAAACTACGTGAAGCTTTAACAGAGAATCCAGAAGGTGTGTATGATTTATTTGTTAATAACTCTAAAGGTGATGACCGTGGACTGATTCATCGTTTTGATGATGCGCTTGATCGTACTCGTGGACAAATCGAACGAAAAGCTGGTAAGAGTACAGCGACACTTGATAACTATGCAATTGGTAAAGAAATTAAACAATTAAATAGTCGTATATCAGATTTTGAGAGAAAGATGGTACGTGTGGAAGAACGTTATTGGAATCAATTTACAGCAATGGAGAAGGCAATTTCGAACTTAAACCAACAGTCAGAATCTTTATTTTCTCAATTTGGAATGTAAACAAGAAATGAATAGGAGAGTGTCATAGTTTATGATGGCAAAACAGTTACAAACGTATCAGGATAATGCTGTAACGACAGCATCTGGACCTCAGTTGACGATGATGTTATATAATGGGTGCATTAAGTTTATCAACCAGGCAAAAAGTGCATTAGAAAATAATGATTTTGAAAATAAGAATTACTATATTCAAAGAGCACAAGATATTGTTCAAGAATTTATGATTACATTGGATCAAACGGTTGAAATATCTCAGCAAATGATGCCTTTATATGAATATATTTATCATCAATTACAACAAGCAAATATTAAGAATGAAATGAAGTATTTAGACGAGGCGCTAGAGTATGTAACAGATTTCCGGGATACATGGAAAGAGGTTATGCTTCGAGTAGCGAGAGATACAAAAGCAACACAGGAAGAAAGAGTCTAATGAACAAAGTACAAAAAGTGTATGACATCACTGAATCTATTCATCAGTTGTTGTTTAATCAAGACCAGGCGTTAGAGCGTCAACAATTGATTGAACAGGTGAATGAGCTGATTGATCAACGACAAAAAGAAGTTGAACAATTAGCTCCACCATATACCGAAGAAGAAATGAAATTAGGCCAAAAAACTATTCAATTTGATAAAGTAATCAACGAAAAATTAACAGTTTTATTTAAAAACATTCAAGACGACATGAAAGAAGTCCAACAAAGAAAAGTGCAAACTAAATCTTATATTAACCCTTATGGGAAATTAAAAACAACAGATGGTATGTACTTAGACAGTAAACAATAATATGATAATTATTTAAAAGTGTATAAAATATAACATTATGCCTTCTTTTTCCAACTATTCTGACAAAAAACTTTTTTTTCATCGTAATACATGATATTCTAAGAGATAAGCTAAATCATTTTATTATTGAGAAAAATGATTTACAAAAAATAATAAAATGATAAATAATAAAGGAGGACACTTACATGAACTATATTATTCGTGGTGAAAATATTGAGGTGACACAGGCAATACGTGACTTTGTCGAGAGTAAGATTAGTAAATTAAACAGATATTTTGATACACCTCCGACATCAGATGTACATGTCAACCTAAGTGTCTATAACAATGAACAACAGATTGAAGTAACAATTCCGATGCCGAACTTATTACTACGTGCTGAAGAGCAAAATGCTGATTTATATGCAGCTATTGATTTAGTTGTTGATAAATTAGAAAGACAAATTCGTAAGCACAAAACAAAAGTAAACCGTAAGTTCAGACAGGAAGGTTCAGTGAAACATATTTTTGCTGAATTAGAAAAAGAAGCTGGAAAAGCTGAAGAAGAATCAGATGAAATTGAAATTGTACGTACAAAGAGATTTAATTTAAAACCAATGGATTCAGAGGAAGCTGTATTACAAATGGATATGTTAGGACATGCATTCTTTGTTTTCACAAACGCTGAAACTGATGCAACTAACGTCGTTTACCGTCGTAAAGATGGGAAATATGGCTTAATTGAACCGACAAATTAATCTTGTTTAAAAAACAAAAAATGATAAAAAAGACTTTATTGATCACCTGATCAATAAAGTCTTTTTTTATGGTTCTTTGTAAAATGGTGTTGGTGATAAGTTGTTGTAATTCTCTTGTAGGATAAGAAGTCTTGCTCATGGTCGCTAGAGGAATATCTTCTGCATTTCTTAAAAGCAGCTACTAAGTTCCTCTTTCCTTAAATGTCGTCCACAAAAAGCCTAGTCATCTCTCCTTCCATAGGCAGAAGTCGCCACATATTTATTTGTCATATTAATATTCCTATCCAAAAACTCTATAGGTTATAAAGGTTGCTATGACAACATTTAATGCTGTTTTTAGCATGTTCCTACAGTTTTGTCGTGATATGTCGAACGAATATACAAAATTTAATTATCGGCTAACAAATAGTTGTGAAATACGGGAATATAGTTAAAAATCAGGAATAACACTGTCGAAACCTGTCGAATATGGGCTAATTTCTCAATTTTACACATTGGCAATATTAATTCAATTGTAGTTAGATATATTTAATAAATATTTGTAAGGAGCAAATGATATGAACAGAGATACTAGATTGATTCAATTACAAGAAAAAGTCGAACAACAAGAACGTACAGTATGTCAATTGTTAAAAATCATTGCTGCAACCAACAGTCATGTGAAGGATTTACAAATAAAGTATGAACAAATAGTGCAATATAATAAAGAGAGTGCTACAAAATAGTTTTTCCCCTAATTTCTTCAAATGATACTTCATAAGGAACAGCATTGTCCTCTCTATGTTGTTCCTTAACCTCCTAAGTTGTCATCATACTTTAAATAATGGTATGATAAAAGATGGAATATCGTTAGTTTTCCAATATAAAGGAGCGTTAAATATAGTGAGTTTACTTAAGAGAATTTTTGGTGATGGAAATCAACGTCAAATTAAACGATTAGAAAAAACAGTAGATCAAATAGAAGCCTTAGAATCAACTTATGAAGCATATTCCAATGAAGATTTACAGGATATGACGAATCAATTAAAAGAGCGCTATGAAAAAGGGGAAACATTAGATGACCTTTTACCTGATGCTTATGCAGTTGTCAGGGAAGCATCTAAACGCGTATTAGATATGCGTCCTTTCCGAGTGCAGTTGTTAGGTGCAACTGTCTTACATGAGGGGAATATTTCAGAGATGAAAACAGGTGAAGGTAAAACCTTATCTTCTACCATGCCTGCATATTTAAATGCTTTAACAGGTAAGGGCGTTCACATTATTACGGTCAACGAATACTTAGCTGACCGTGATGCCAATGAAATGGGTAAACTATATGAATTTTTAGGTTTAACAGTTGGATTAAACGTAAGTAATATGACTAAAGAAGAAAAAAGGGCAGCATATGAAGCTGATATCACCTATGGAACAAATAATGAGTTTGGTTTTGATTATTTACGTGATAATATGGTGCTTTATAAAGAACAAATGGTACAACGTGATTTAAACTTTGCAATCATTGACGAGGTCGACTCGATTTTAATTGATGAGGCACGAACACCATTAATTATTTCAGGAAGTGCTAAAAAGTCAGCAAACTTATATGAACGTGCCAATAGTTTTGTCACAACATTAGATAAAGAAACTGACTTTACTTACGATGAAAAAACAAAAGGTGTACAATTAACTGAGCAAGGAATGAACAAAGCGGAAAAGTTTTTCCAAGTAGAAAACTTATTCGATTTAAGTAATGTATCCTTAACACACCATATTAACCAAGCCTTAAAGGCCCATGTATCCATGCACCGTGATACAGATTATGTGGTAGAAGAAGGGGAAGTTGTCATCGTTGACCAGTTTACAGGTCGTCTGATGAAAGGTCGTCGTTATAGTGATGGCCTCCACCAAGCAATTGAAGCAAAAGAACGTTTACAAATTCAAAATGAAAGTATGACTTTAGCTTCGATTACTTTCCAGAACTATTTCAGAATGTATAATAAATTATCGGGAATGACTGGTACGGCGAAAACAGAAGAAGAAGAATTTCGTAATATTTATAATATGGATGTTATTGCTATTCCAACGAATAAACCAATCATTCGAGACGACCGACCAGATATGATTTATAAAACAATGGAAGGTAAGTTTAACGCTGTTGTAGAAGCGATTAGGAGACGTCATGCGATTGGTCAGCCTGTTTTAGTCGGTACAGTAGCAGTTGAAACATCTGAAATTATTTCTGCCTTATTAAAACAAGCAAGAGTAAAACATGATGTATTAAACGCGAAAAACCACTACCGTGAAGCTGAAATTATTGAAAATGCTGGACAACGTGGTGCTGTTACGATTGCAACCAACATGGCTGGACGTGGAACAGACATCAAATTAGGGCCTGGTGTTTTGGAGTTAGGTGGTTTGGCTGTTATTGGTACAGAGCGTCATGAGTCTCGCCGAATTGATAATCAGTTACGAGGTCGTGCTGGTCGTCAAGGAGACGACGGGATGTCTCAATTCTTCTTATCCATGGAGGATGAGTTAATGCGTCGCTTTGGCTCAGATAACTTGAAAAACATGATGGAACGACTAGGAATGGACGATTCACAGCCAATTGAAAGTAAAATGATCTCTCGTGCGGTTGAATCAGCTCAAAAAAGGGTAGAAGGTAATAACTTCGACGCGCGTAAGACAATTCTTTCTTATGATGATGTACTCCGTGAACAGCGTGAAATCATTTACAAACAACGTTTCCAAATCATTGATTCTGAAGAAAGTATCCGTGATATCATTGAGGAAATGATTGAGTCAACGGTTAACCGTGTCGTTTTAACGCATACACAAGATGAAGATGATGCAGAGTGGAATTTAGAAGCGATAGTACAATATTTAGATGCGAATCTTTTAGAGTCTGGGGATGTCACAATAGAGGATTTACAAGGTAAGGATCCGACAGAAATGACACCGCTCATTATGGAAAAAGTTCGTATAAGATATGATGAAAAAGAAGAAGAACTTTCAGAAGAACAAATGCATGAATTTGAAAAAGTAGTCCTCTTAAGAACAGTAGATACGAAATGGATGGATCATATTGACCAAATGGATCAATTACGTCAAGGTATCCATTTACGTGC
>DATGTP010000053.1:0-12564 GCA_035301825.1 Pseudogracilibacillus sp.
GGGAACACGTTCACCAAGCTTCATAGTCCCCTGTAAAATGGCATCTTCCATCATCTCTTTTATTTGAATGTAGATCGGCCGATCTTCTGTCAGCTGCTTTTTCATGCCATCACCTCTCATTTATTAAAACATTGATTCACATTCCTTTTTTGAAATGAATCAATTATTTAGGTTAGTTACTTCTATAACTAACCATATAACTAACCAACATATTTGTCAAGGTCATTTCCATAAAAAAATCACCCTACTCTCCTCCGAGCAAGGTGAATGAAAAGAAAAGACTGTTTTGTTCACTCTCTATCAATAAAGAAAAAAGGCTCAGATTGTCATCTGAGCCTTCACTTACACTTTATTCAGCTAATGTCACAGCAATAGCCTCATCATCCACGATGACTTGAACTGCTTTTACATCATCATGTTCTAAAATTAAATCGGTTAATTGATTTTCAATTTTATCTTGGATGACACGGCGTAATGGACGTGCACCAAAGCGTGGATCATAACCTAATTCAACTAATTTTTCTTTTGCTTCTTCTGTAATATCGATCGTCATATCTCGTTCTTCAACGGTTTCAACAATATCCATTAACATTAAGTCAACGATTTTCACTAAATCTTCTTTAGCTAATTCATTGAATGGTACGATCGCATCGAATCGGTTTAGGAACTCTGGCTTGAAGTAGTCTTGTAGCATATCTAATGTGCTAATTGCTTCATGTTCACTATCAAAGCCTACATTGACTTGTTTCACACCTGTTCCTGCGTTACTTGTCATAATGATGACAGCATCTTTAAAGCTCACTGTACGGCCATGTGAATCTGTTAAATGACCATCCTCCATAATTTGTAAGAACATATTTTGAACATCTGGATGAGCTTTTTCAATCTCATCTAATAAGATGATTGAATATGGATTACGTCTTACTTTTTCAGTTAATTGGCCCGCTTCTTCATGACCGACATATCCTGGTGGTGATCCAATAATTTTAGAAACTGAATGTTTCTCCATGTATTCACTCATATCTAAACGAACGAGTGAATCACGTGAACCAAATAATTCTTCAGCTAACACTTTAGATAATTCTGTTTTACCGACACCAGTTGGACCGACGAATAAGAATGAACCAATTGGACGATGTTTTGATTTTAAGCCTGCACGACTACGACGAATAGCTTTGGCAATATGATTGACAGCATCGTCTTGACCAATTACTTTTGCTTTCATTGTATCTGCAAAATGACGTAATTTCTCTTGTTCATCACTTTGTAATTTCGTCACAGGAATTCCTGTTTTTTCTTCAACGATCAGCTCAATATCATCAATCGTTACTTCTTTAGATAATTCACCTTCTACTGTTTCTGCTTTTTCAAGTTGTTTTTCTAATTGTAACTCTTGATAACGTAAGTTAGCTGCAGTTTCATAATCTTCTTTTTCAGCTGCTGCTTCTTTTTCTTGTCTGATTTGTTCAAGTTGTTTTTCAATCGTCTCTGTATCGCCTTCAGCATTTGCTAAGTTTAGACGAGAACCGACTTCATCCATTAAGTCAATTGCTTTATCTGGTAAGAAACGATCTTGAATATAGCGGTCAGATAATGTAGCAAATGCTGCTACAACATCTTCACTGTAAGTGACACCATGGAAGGCTTCATAACGATCTTTAATTCCATTTAAAATCGTAATTGTATCTTCAACAGATGGTTCTCTCACTAAGATAGGTTGGAAACGACGTTCTAAAGCTGCGTCCTTTTCAATTTGACGGTATTCTTTTATCGTCGTCGCACCGATGATTTGTAGATCACCTCGTGCTAGGGCAGGTTTTAATATATTTCCTGCATCCATTTGGGATCCTTCTGTTTGGCCAGCTCCAACGAGTAAATGAATCTCATCAATAAATAAGATAACATCTTCATTGTCTTTTAACTCTTGGATAAGTTGCTGCATTCTTTCCTCAAATTGACCACGGATGCCTGTATTAGCAACTAATGAAGCTACATCTAAAATGTATACTTCTTTATTCATTAATTTTGAAGGAACATCTCCTTCAACAATTTTAACGGCTAATCCTTCCGCAATGGCTGTTTTACCAACACCTGGTTCACCAATTAAGACCGGGTTATTTTTATTACGTCGATTTAATGTTTCAATTGTTCGTTTAATCTCTTCATCCCGACCGATGACCGGATCTATTTTACCATTCCGTGCATCATCTGTAACATTGGTGCCAAGCTCATCTAATAAGCCGCCACCTTGTTTATTTTCTTGTCTTGTTTTTGTTCTTGCTTGATTTGCTCCTCCAAAGTTTTGTTGGAACATATTATTGTTAAAGAAATCATCTTTGTTAAAAAATCCACTTGCTCCGTATATTTCACCTTGTAATTCTTGTAAGCAGTTATGACATAAACGCATTTCACGCTTTTCATTATTCACCTGCATGTGCATAGCAACATTCGCTTCATTTTGATGACATTTTTGACATTTCATTTCTTTTTCCTCCTTATGAAAGTCATTTGGTCAAATCAATCAAATTGACTTTGACTATCTTTGACTAATTATATTATATACTGACCTTTCCTGACTTTCAATAGTTTTGCTCAAAAAAATTTAATTTTTTTAAGAAAAAAACATGAACAATTGTCCATGTTTTAATTGAGCATGAGCGGCTTCTCAACCATTGTATTCGTGACATAGTCATCTAATGATTTAAACTGATAACCTGACTTTTTCAAAGCAACAATCAATTTATTTAAAGCTTCCGCATTATCTTGTGAAACAGCATGAAGTAAAATAACGGCACCTGGATGTATTTGCTCCATAACTGCATCATATGCATAATCCACACCTTTATGAGTGTCCCAATCTTGAAAGGCAATTGACCAAAAGACTTGAATATAACCAAGTTTGTCAATTGTCTTCAAGCTTTCTTCATCAAATGTACCTCTTGGCGGCCGTACATAAATCGTTTCCTTTTGACCTGTTTTTTCTTTAACCATTTTTTCTACTTTATATATTTCCCGGGCAATCGTTTGTTCGTCTTCCTTCGTAAAATCTGGATGACTATAAGAATGGTTTCCAATAATATGACCTTCATTTACCATTCTTTTTAATAGATCACCTTCTTCTTTAGCATAATGACCTGTTACAAAAAAGGTCGCTTGTACATCATGCTCTTCTAAAACATCTAATATTTGACCGGTATAACCCGCTTCATAACCATTATCAAATGTTAAATAAATGACTTTTTCATTCGATTGATCCATATAAAAAGCATGGTAAGGTTCAATTAAGTCCTCATAAGCACCTAATTCCGGTTTTTCACCATCTTTACTTTTCACAAATCCCCAACCATAAGCTTCTGTCACTTGTGGCAAGCTAAACAACAATATAAAGGGTATCCATAATAAAAATCGCATATTTATCCACCTTTTTTCATTTAAGATGGACAAACATGCGTCTTCTTATTCAAAGCGAGGTATTCTTTTTTCTAAAAAGGCTTGTACACCTTCTTTATGATTTGCTGTTTGTGACAATTCAATTTGGGCTACCTTTTCCGCAGCTAAAATAGCACGTAGTTTTTGTTCATCTTGTTCATTGTAAATATGTTTGGTTGCAATACTTGCTTCAAATGGTAATTGTAAGAGCTTTTTACCATATTGTTTAGCTGTTTCTACAACGTCTGCTTCTGTTATTTCATCAATGAGGCCAAAGGCTTGTCCATGTTTCCCATCAATTTGTTGCATACTCCAAATAAATTGTTTAGCACGATGAGCACCAATTCTTTTCTCTAAAAAGAAATGACCTCCTCCATCTGGAACAAAGCCAACACCTGCAAATAACATACCTATTTTTGCGTCCTTATGAGCTAAAGTAATATCGGAATTTAATGCTAAGCTTAATCCTAATCCTGCAGCCGATCCATGAATAGCCGAAATAACAATTTTATTTAATTTGTATAAACGTAAGACAAGTTCATTAATAAGGTCCATTGTTTCTGCCATCTCTTCGTTTGTTCTTTCTTCTGCCATCATTTGTACGTCACCACCTGCAGAAAAAGCATCTCCTGCCCCACATATAATGACAATTCGGTCATCATTTCCCTCCAATTGCTTCACTGTTTCTAGTAATTGGCTGAGCATAACTTCATTCATGGCATTATAAGATTGTGGTCTATTTAAGGTCACAATCGATAAACCATCTTCTCTTTCTAATAATACTGCACTCATTTTACCCCTCCTAATGAATGGTCGTTCACTTTACTTATTATACTATACATTCGCATTCTTGTGGGAAGTTTTTTATAATTGATATATGTTCACTAAAAAGGAGAGACGAATTATCATGAAACGATTATCAGTTTTACAGCAAGAACTAAAAGACAAACAAATTGACTATGCTCTCATCTCTTATCCTGCCAACGTCTTTTATTATACGAATTTTTTCACAGATCCTCATGAGCGATTCATGTTGCTCTGTTTAGATGTGTCAAGTGGAGAAGGGACTTTTTTCTTACCTGCCCTTGATCAAGATGCAGCCAAGCAAGCATCCCAAATGGACAATATTATTCCAATTAAAGATACAGATGACCCCCTTTTAATTATGAAGGAAATCTTACCACACTTGAGCGGCAAAGTCGGAATAGAGGGGAATCATTTTTCTTATAACCGTCTTCAAGCTTTTCAACATACATTTGATGACTTATCATTTGTAAACATTGAGCCACTCATTGAAAAGCAACGCTTATATAAAAGCGAAGAAGAAGTTCAAGCCTTAAAAGAAGCGATCCATATTATTGAGAAGGTCTTAGCAGAAGGGATTAAGCGCGTCAAAGTTGGGATGACTGAATCTGAACTAGTGGCTGAATTAGAATATTTAATGCGCCTATATGGGGCAGATGGCCCTTCATTTGGCACGATTGCTTTATCAGGGAAAAAGGCAGCCTTACCACATGGTGTACCTGACGACAAAAAAATCCAAGCAGGTGAATTACTCCTCATTGATTTCGGTGTCATTAAAAACGGTTATTGTTCAGATATTACGCGTACCTTTGCGGTTGGTGAGGTCGATGAACGAACAAAAGATATTTATCAACTTGTTTTAGAGGCCAATGAGGCTGGCATAGCAGCTGCAAAAGTTGGTCACCCCTTAAAAAACTTTGATCAAGCAGCACGTGATGTTATTAGTCGTCAAGGCTATGGTGATTATTTTACAACTCGCGTTGGTCATGGGCTTGGCATTGAAGTTCATGAAAAACCGAGTATTCATGGTGAAAATGAAAGCCTGGCTGAAAAAGGCCTTGTCTTTACGATTGAGCCTGGTATTTATAAAGCAAATGACATTGGGGTTCGAATTGAAGATACCTTATATATTAATGAAAAAGGTGAAACTGAAGTATTAACTTCCTTCCCGAAAACATTACAAATTATTGGATAAAAAGAGCTAGGTGCCTATACAAGCACCTAGCTTTCTTTCATATATACATGGTGACGAATAGGTAACCATGCTCCTATTTGTTCAGATGTTTTATTTTTTAAAATGACTTTTGCTCGCTTTCCACGCCACTTCAAATAGACATCTGCATAATGAACCTTTCCATCAACATGTAAGGCAGGTACATAAACTTCATCTTGTAAATATTTCTCTTCAAAAATTTGTCCTTTTTTAATCGTCAATTTGAATGTTGCTGCCATCTCTTTTTCACGATGAATGGTATCGATCATTAAACATTTCACTTCTTCTGACTCCTCAAGATGATGAGTTAAAGCACCTTGAACAACTTCATTCTCTTCTTGACGATAGACTTTCTTTCCTTCCTTAGTCTCAACATCACCAATGAAATGATAATCATTTTTCACTTCTACAAGGTCAAAATCATAATGAATTGGCCATCGGCCTACATAAATGTCTACATCTATGCCAAAGCTAAACATATTAGCTTTAAAATGAGCTTCATTTAATAACTGAATAAGTCGATTATTTTCAATCTTAAGATCTTGGATCATTTCTTTCGTCTGCTCATTTGCTTGAACTCTCTCACGGAGTTGGACCTCTTCAAATGGTCTGATTGATTTTTCATTTGCTTGAACTGACATAGGCATCATAAGCAATAAAACAAAAATGACATATAAATTTAAACGCATTGCATCCCTCCTTTTCATTTATTATGGAAGGAAAACAAAATAATAATCATTTTTCATAAAAAAACCGTTATGACTTCTGTCATAACGGTACAATCATCTTCTATCTTGCTCTTCATTCAATTTTCTCTTTTAAAGAAGTAACCGCTAATATAAAGCGTTCCATCTCTTCCATCGTATTATACGGTGCCAAACTCATCCGAATGAGGCCATTTTCATTGTTTGTTAGCTCTTTAACGTATGATTCCGCATGAAAGAAACCATAATCGACATGAATGGCATAATCTTGTGCTAAATAGTGTGCAGCTAACTTTGAATCAAGACCGACAATCTCAAAGCCGATAATTGGCACATGTAGATGTTCTTCATGACCATGATGAATCTTAACAAAGTCAAAATCACTTAATGTCTTTTTCACATAATTAATTAAATATGCTTCATACATACTAATGGCCTGATAAGCTGCTTCAATTTCTTCTCTTAAACTTGCCCCTTCAGCTCTTTCAGCAATGAACTGAACAGCTTCAATCATCCCAACTAAAGCTTCATAATTCACCGTTCCTGGCTCTAACGTATCTTTTCGATCACCAAAACGTTCCATTAAATAATCACTAATAATTGCAATACCTAAATGGGGACCGAATACTTTATGGCCTGAACAAAGTAGGACATCAACATTCATGTCATTAAAATTAATAGCAAAGTAAGGTAGCATATGATTGGCATTAATAACGACATAGGCACCCACTTCTTTTGCTCGTGATGTTATGACATCAATTTGATTAACAAGGCCTGTTATATGAGAAGTGAAGTCAAGAGCGACTAAGGCTGTCTCTTCGTCAATCAATGTTTGCCAATCAGCTTCAAGTTCTTTGTCTGTCGGATCAATTTCCCGAAGATCCATCGCTTTCACTTGAGCAACTGTTTCCCATGGCTTAACATTTGCTTCGTGATTTCCCTTCGCAATGACGATATTCTTTTTTTCGTTTGGAAAACATTTACTCATATATAAGCTAAGCATAATCGCTAATGTACTCATATTAGCGCCAAACACAACATTTTCCTTTTTCGCTCCAACAAATTGCCCTACATGATCACGTGCCCGCAAAACGATAGCCGCTGTTTCACGTGCTGACGTATGGACACCATCTGCATGGCTAACACCATTTTTCATATAGGTCGTCATCGCATCAACGACAGATTTAGCTAATTGAGTTCCACTTGCTGCATCTAAATAGGTGACAAAATGATTGTTTTCAACTTTTTGAAGTGCTAGAAATTCTTGTCTAATATCATTGACAGGAAATGAATCAATCGACATGGTAACCTACCTCACATTTCATCTAGTCCAATATATTTAATTGTTCAATGATTTCAATACTGTCATCAACTGACCGAATCATGGCACAATTTTTTCGTGTTAACTGTAAATTACGTTGTAATTTTTCCTCATTTAAATCCTTTCCTTTTATATGAAAGGTTAAGATAATTTTTTCAACACGATTGGATTCAGCTTCATTCCTCTCATAATCTGCACTTATATAAAATTCGTCTAGCTCAATGCGTTGTTTTTCAATAATTTGATTAAAAACAAGTCCACTACAGCCAGCCATGCTCGAGATTAATAATTGAAAAGGTCTAATTCCCTCTTCATTGTTTCGTGCAATGGTTAATCTTTCATCGCCAAATTGGGTTTCAAATTTGCCGTTTGTAAACTGAAACTTCAACCTTATTCCTCCTTTTTCTTCCTATTACTATATTCGACAAAATTAACAGAATTGTCAAACAATTGATTTGTAACATATAAAAAACGGTGCTTCTTTCATCGAGCACCGTTTATTTAGCTACTTTGACATCATGATCCCGCGTATAAGCATTAATCACACCGCCGGTCGTTATAATGATACCTGTTAAATAAAACCAAAACATTAATATAATGACCGTTCCCAGGCTCCCATAGGCCGCAGAATAGTTACCAAGTGTGTTCACATAATAAGAAAATCCAAGTGATGTTAACTGCCAAGCGATCGTCGCAAATGAAGTGCCCCAAATCGTATGTTTTAAATGAACTCTTTCATCAGGACCTAACTTATATAAAAACATAAAGACAATGAAGAAAGTTAGTGATGATACAATCCACCGTAACGTATCCCATGAATCAAATAAAGTACCTGATAGGCCGAAAAAGTCAAAAACATAATCCCCAATCACTTTACCAAATACTTGAAGTGAAAGAGCAACAACGATCACGATGACCATTAAGATCATTAAACCGATTGAAATAACCCGAGCAATCAAAAATGGCCTTTCCTTTTCAACGCGTAAAGCTTGATTAAAGGATTTACGCACTGCATTGAAACCATTTGATGCCGACCATAAAGTCCCGATAATACTAATCGACAATAAACTACCACTTCGATTTGTTACTAAATATTCTAAGTTACTATTAATAAACGTAAACACTTCTTCTGGTACATAAGATTCTAACATCCCCATGACCGCTTCAATATCAATTGGAAAGTAACCTAACATCGTTACTAAAAAAAGTAAAAACGGAAATAGAGATAAAAGGAAGAAATAAGCGAGTTGGGCAGATAGCCCTGTTACATCTGCTTCAGTAATTCGATCTAACATTTCTTTTGTAAACTGAATAAGCCGCTCCATCATTTCCCCCTTCCCCGCCGATTATCATTTCTTTTTTGAAATTTTATTAACCGTCGTTTCAATTTGATTTAAAGCATTAACTGCACTTGCTGAGTTATCATCTAACTTTTGTTCAATAACAGAAATCGTTGCTTTGACGTTTTCGATTGCTTCTGTTGGATTTGCTGCATAATATGTCGTTGCATCACCAATCGTTTCGACAGAATCTTTGACATACTGTCTTACTTCCCTCTTTCTTAAAGATGTTAAACCTCCAATGACTGCTCCTAAAGCAATACTCGTCCAAAATATACGCTTACCCATTGTTCATAACGTCCTTTCATTAGTTTAATTGATGTTTAATCATGATTTGTTGTAACAATTGTTCACATGCATTTGATACTAATTCATAAGTATATTGAAAATCACCTGTATAATAAGGGTCTGGAACGTTTTCTTCATGAGTTCCTTTCACATTATCTAACAGTTTTTGAACGACAACATGTTTATTCAATTCATAGGATTTCTTAAGATCATATAAATTTTGTTCATCCATCACGATGATATACTGAAAGTCTGTAAAGTCTGCTTGTTTAATTTGACGCGCGGTCATGTGATCATATGAAATATCATATTCATCAAGCTTTGCTCGCGTGCCTTTATGTGGCACTTTTCCAGTATGCCAGTCAGCTGTTCCAGCTGAATCTACTTCTATTTTATCCGATAACTTATTTTTTGCAACAAGATCTCGCATAACAGCTTCAGCCATCGGACTTCGACAAATATTTCCTAAACAAACGAATAAAATACGAATCATTAATCTATGGCTCCTTATACTTCTAAAATACACTTTTCATCTTTATGTCGTGCATGATTGACATGACTACTGACAATATAGGACGTTAAATCCTCTACATCATAAGTAGCCGCAAATTGCTGTACCGCTTCATTTGAGTGAAAAGTTCCTTCCAACCAATCACGTTCACCTGCTTCATCTAATATAATCGGCATCCGGTGATGGATATTTTCCATAAATGGATTAGAATCTTTCGTTAAAAGCGTACAAGTAAATAACTTCTCACCTTGATCACCTTGCCACATATCCCATAAGCCAGCAAAGGAAAAAAGGGATTGTTGTGCCGTTTGAATCCGGTGGGGAATTCTTTCTTGACCATCTTTTTCCCATTCATAAAAACTATCTGCTACTACTAAACAGCGTTTACGCATGAGTAAATGTTTAAAACTCGGTTTTTCATGAATCGTTTCACTTCGCGCATTAATCATATTGCTCGCCCGCTTCTTATCCTTTGCCCAGAAAGGGACAAGCCCCCACTTCATGAATCCAGCTCTTCTTTCCCCGCGTTTAGGATCATAAATAACAGATAAGACATCTTCTGTCGGTGCAATATTGTAACTCGGTTCATAATGTGTAATCGGCTTTTCAATATGAAATCGCCTACGAATTGCGAGTTCATCTGCCAGCAAGGTATAACGTCCACACATAATGAGACAGCCCCCCTTACTTATCTATATGAATGACACGTGTATCTGCAATGAAATCATGTAAACCTTCTTTTTCTTTTGTAAAACCAACCATAATATAAAGTAACTTTCCTAAACCGAAAATGGAATGGATGGATCGCCCGATAAATTCACGGAAAAAAACATCAGACCATGACAGCTTACTTAAGTCATCTTTGACCACTTTGATTCCGACAACCATTTTACCAACCGTTTGACCGAAAAACTTCGTCATCAAGACGAAATATAAAATAAAGACTGTCATACTAACAATTTCCTTTACAGACCAAAAACTAAATGAAAGTGGATAACCATCATTTAACAGTTTAAAAGGCGCATATACGATGCCTCGTACACTAAATAAAAAGACAGCATCGATAAAGTAAGCCCAAAATCGCATCCAGAAACCAGCATAACGTACTTGTTCTCGGTTAGGAGTTGTCTCAATATCACGTTCGACTTGATCATTATCGTTTATTACGTAATCCATTTTATAGGCCTCCTTTATTAGTATAAGTACATTGCTCTCGGTTTATCTGATTCACGAATTAACTGAATGACATTTGATATATCTTGTTCTTTACCACTTAATAAAGCATCTAATTTTGATACGAACATGTTAAAGCCACCGATATATTGACCATATTCTACAACCATAGCCTGATCTAATTCATAGTCCTCTTTAAATGCTTCAATAACTTCTTCTAAATCCCCAATCTCGTCAACTAACTCATTCTCAACAGCTTGGTTACCGGAATAAATGCGCCCATCTGCAATATCACGCACATAAGCTTCATCCATCCCCCGTCCATCAACGATAATTTGAACGAATTCATCATACATTTCATCAACAATATCTTGTAATATTTCTTTTTCTTCATCTGTCATTTCTCGATTTGCCGACATAATATCTTTATGCTTTCCACTCTTAATCGTATTAAATGTAATTCCAAAATCTTCAGCTAAGCCAGCAAAGTTCATCGATTCCATAATGACACCGATTGAACCTGTTATTGTCGTTGGTAGAGCAAAAATCTTATCAGCAGGAGCTGCAATATAATAACCACCCGATGCTGCCATATCACCCATAGAGACGTAGTATGGTATATCATATTCTTCCTGTAACTCAATTAATTTCTTATGTATTTCAGCTGACTCTGTTACACCACCGCCCGGTGAATCAACTTGTAAAATAAGCCCTTTGACATTTGGATCCTCACCAGCTTTTTCAATCTTTTGTAAAAACTCACGGTGATCATAGCCTGCACTAAATAAGCCACCACCACCTAAATCTTGAATCACCCCTTCTAAATTAAGGACGACAATTTTTTCTGTAGAGGAACCATCTTCAATGATATATTCCTCAACTTCATCAACAACTTCAAAAGTGTTCGATAAAAGCATCGATGTAAATGAACTAATAAATCGGAAGCCTACCGAAACAAAAAGTAAGACGATTACCGCTATAATCGCAATCCATCTTTTTACATTCATGATAAAACCTAACCTTTCCATTAAATTATCTATCTATTAAAAATGGTACAACAATTATTAGTCAATTACCAATAGAATACGACAAAAACAATAAAATCACGTCAAAAAAAGAGACTCTTTTTACAGAGTCTCCCTTCAATTACTTCCCTATAAAATGTTGAGTCCAATAATGTCCATTTTCAATATAGCCGACACCAATATGAGTAAAGTTAGGGTTCATTATATTTGCACGGTGGCCCGGACTATTTAACCAAGCGGTAACGACCTCTTCAGGTGTCGATTGTCCCATGGCAATATTTTCCCCTGCCGCCATATAAGTCACTCCAAATACTTTCATTAAATCAAATGGCGAACCATATGTTGGACTTTCATGGGCAAAGTAACCATTCCCTTGCATATCACGCGACTTCTCCTTAGCAGCTGCCATAAGCGGATGCTCCATCTCTAATGCTTCAAGTCCAGCTTCTTCACGAGCTTGATTCGTTAATTCAATAACCCGCTCTTCAAAAGCTACAATATCAAGTTCAAGCGTTTCTTCCTTTTGGACTTCCCCTTGAACCGAGCTCCCGCCCCCCTCACTTAAAACACTTGCACTGACCGGTATCGCACTCAGACAAAATATGAAACTTAAACTAAGGACTAACATTCGTTTAAACATTATATCCATCTCCTTTATTTGTGATAGCTTCATATTAGCACGATATTTTTGTCATAATCCGACCATAAATATCCAATTAAATAGAGTTGCTCCTAAAGCAGTCCTGACAAGCACCC
>DATGTP010000054.1:0-20758 GCA_035301825.1 Pseudogracilibacillus sp.
ATATTGAAAACATTATACAACTAGGAGATGTCAGCTTGAACAACATAGTAAAAGGCATATTTTTTATGCTTATATCAGCAGTAGGATTTTCAATTATGACTTTATTTGTGAAAATGGCTGGTGAATTACCAGCAGTACAAAAAACATTTTTTAGAAACTTTGTATCAGCTATTATTGCATTTGGTTTTGTCATGTACTATAAAGAAAGCTTATTCGGTAAAAGGGAGAATCAACTTGTATTGTTAGGCCGGTCGATTTTTGGAACACTAGGGATTGTTTTCTTGTTTTATGCGATCGATAACTTAGTCATGTCAGATGCTGACATGTTAAATAAAATGAGTCCATTATTAGTCATTGTGTTCTCAGCTATTTTTTTAAAGGAACGCGTGATGCCTTTCCAAATGATTACGATAGTAATTGCTTTTGTCGGGATGTTATTTATTGTAAAGCCATCATTTTCAGTTGATGTCTTGCCTTATTTAATCGGTATTTTATCAGCGGTTTTTGCAGCGGCAGCTTACACCTTTTTACGTGTTTTAGGGAATCGGGAAAAATATTATACAGTTGTTTTCTATTTTTCATTTTTCTCGACGGTCGTTCTCTTACCATTTTTAATTATCTTTTATGAACCGATGACAACTGTTCAACTGACTTATTTATTATTAGCAGGTTTTTTTGCTACTATTGGTCAATTTGGCATTACGATTGCATATAAGTATGCGCCAGCAAAAGATATTTCAATCTTTACTTATTCGACTGTATTAATTACAACTATTCTAAGCTTTGTTGTCTTTAATGAAGGACCGGACATTTACAGTGGGATTGGTTATGTTATTATTTTAGGAGCTATGATTTATATGTTCTTTAAAGGTAGAGAAGTATCAACGAAATCATAAGGTGAAGTGAGGGTGTCTTTATGAATAAAAAAAGAATCGCGGTTATTCCAGGTGATGGGATTGGGCCGGAAGTTGTTGCAGAAGGTATAAAAGTGATGGAAGCTATTGCGAGTCAAGATGAGCAGTTAGATTTTGAATTCACTTACTTTCCTTGGGGTTGTGAATATTATTTAGAACACGGACAAATGATGGCTGAAGATGGTATCGAGCAACTCAAACAATTTGATGCAATTTATTTAGGAGCAGTCGGTTATCCAGGCGTACCAGACCACATATCATTGTGGGATTTATTGTTAGTGATTAGGCAAGAATTTGATCAATATATTAATTTACGGCCCATTAAATTATTAGAAGGTGCTCCTTGTCCAATCAATCATGGGACAAAAGAAAATATAGATATGATTTTTATTAGGGAAAATAGTGAAGGGGAATATGCAGGCAAAGGTGACCATTTATTTAAAGGGCGTCCTGAAGAGGTTGTCTTGCAAACAGGTGTATTCTCACGCAAGGGAACAGAGCGAATCATCAGGCATGCTTATGAAGTAGCTAGGCATGAGGGAAAAAGTCTAACGAGTATTAGCAAGGCAAATGCATTGAACTACTCGATGGTCTTTTGGGATGATGTTTTTGAAGAAATCGGAAAAGAATATCCAGATGTGACAACATATTCATATTTAGTTGATGCAGCAGCTATGCACATGATTACTGACCCAGGTCGCTTTGAAGTTGTTGTTAGTTCTAATTTATTTGGTGATATATTAACAGATGTTGGCGCAGCATTAGCGGGTGGTATGGGTCTGGCTGCCGGAGCAAATATTAACCCTGACAAGACATATCCTTCGATGTTTGAACCTGTCCATGGTTCGGCACCTGATATTGCCGGTATGGGAAAAGCTAATCCATTGGCTGCGATTTGGTCGGTTAGCCAAATGTTCGATCACTTTGGCTTTGAATCTATTGGTGAATCGATACTTTTAGCTATTGAAAGATTGCTTAAAGAGGGAAAGGTGATGACACCTGACTTACAAGGAAGAGCGACAACTGAAGAAGTAGGCGACGAGATTGTGCGTATTTTATTAAAGAAATAAAAACGTCCACCATATGATTGGTGGACGTTTATTATGATTATACAGTTTGTTTAAATACACGTTTTAATTCATCTTTACTTGCTGAATTAAATTGACGAGCACGATTTTTCGCACCTTCAAAGGAATGTAATGTATATTGTCCACATTCCTTACGTGTTGTTGCAGGGATTTCTTTTGCATCGATTGCTGATTGCATGGCTGCAACAACAACATCGATCGTCTCTTCAATTGTTGGGGTTCCTTTAACGATTAAATAAAACCCTGTTTGACATCCCATTGGTGAAATGTCGATAATTTCGATGTCGTAACCTAATTGTTCAACTTGGTCGCGAACACCAAAGGCAAGTAAGTGTTCTAATGTATGAATTTCTGCTGGATCCATAAATTCTTCATTAGGCTGTGTAATTCTAACGTCATATTTATTAATGTCGCCTTCATGTTGTCCACAATGTCTAACATAAGGTGCCTCGACTGCATCATGATCTAATTCAAAGCTTTCTACACTTGGCATGTTTAACCCTCCAATACATAGTGAATATATTTATTATAACGTACTTTAATTAAATTGATAAGTAGAACAAAAGATAATATAATCCATGTCACATACAATTTGAAATTGAGAAGGAGATAAGTTATGAAGTCTGTTGCGATTGTTGCAAACGGTCCAAAGTCACACATCCCTATCTTAGCAGAATACAAACATAAGATTGATTGTTGGATAGGGGCAGATCGAGGCGCTTCGATTATTATTGAACAAGGTTTACCTTTATATAAGGCAGTAGGTGATTTTGATTCAGTCACTAAACAAGAAATTGAATTAATTAAAGAGCACACAGATGAAGTGACTATCTTTCCATCTAAAAAGAATGAAACAGACCTAGAGTTAGCTATTCGTGAAGCTCTTTTATTAAATCCTAGTCACATATCCTTTTTTGGTATGAGTGGTGGAAGGCTTGATCATGGTCTTATTAACATTCAGCTTTTATATCCTTTACTTGAAAAAGGAATCAATGCAACAATTATTGATAATTGGAATGAAGTCCAACTCATGAAGCCAGGCACTCATATCATTGAAAAAAAGAATCAATATCCATACCTCTCTCTCATTCCCTTTACCCCTGTAGTTGAAGGTGTTTCATTAGATGATAGCTTTTTATACACTTTATTAAATGAGACGATTGAGTGGGGCTCTACGCTTTGTATTTCAAATGAACTTTGTAAACAAGAAGGCACGCTTCATTTTGAAAGTGGACGATTGCTTATGATACAAAGTAAAGATAGTAAAGTGTGAAAGAAATATGGCAAGTCAGTCCTTTATTTTTAATTGTTTTACTATTTAAAAAGCAATTACATGAAAGTTGATTTCTATTTGTGATATATTGTATAAGTATGTTTTTGGAAAGGGAGGTAATGACATGTTTTGGATGGAAGCAAAACGAGTTGTTGCTGTCATATTAGGGTCGTTGTTTGTTGCGATTGGATTAAATTTTTTCTTAATTAATGCAAATGTTTATTCAAGTGGTTTTAGTGGTCTTGCACAATTATTATCTAGTATATTTCATGACTTTTTGTCATTTGATTTAGGAACCGGTATTATCTTGTTTATTTTAAATATTCCAGTATTAATTATTGGGTGGTTCTATATCGGGAAAGGCTTCACATTATATAGTATGATGTCGGTTGCTTTTTCAACAGCATTTTTAGAGTTTTTACCAGTATTAACGGTATCAGATGACATTATTTTAAATGCAGTCGTTGGAGGAGTTCTAACGGGTGCTGGTGTAGGGATATCAATGAAACTTGGTGCATCGACAGGTGGTATGGATATCATTGCGATGATTTTATCGCGATTAAATGATAAGCCTGTTGGTATTTACTTTTTAATTATGAATGGAATCATCATTATTTTTGCGGGTATTTTATATGAACCGGAAAACGCTTTGTATACGATGTTAACTTTATACATTACAACTTTAGTCATCGATGCTATTCATACACGTCATGAAAAGGTAACGGTATTCATTATTACGAACAAAGCGGATGAAATGCAAGAGGCAATCCATCAACAACTTGTTCGAGGGATTACAATCCTTCCAGCACAAGGTGCTTATTCAAAAGAAGATAAAAGTATGCTTTATCTAGTCATTACACGATATGAGTTATATGATTTAGAACATGTGATATCTGAAGTAGATCCAAGTGCATTTACTAATATTATTCAAACTGCAGGGATCTTTGGTTTCTTTAGAAAAGAAGGCGAAGTTATCGACGATGTTCAAGCGACGAAATAAGATAGTACTACTGCGCGTCAGTAGTACTATTTTTTAATGTGAGTTTCTTTACAAATTGGAATGAATCCGTTATGTTTATGGCACGCAAATAATGTAATGAGGACGTTTAATGTGAATGATTATATCAAATTTGCTCAAAGATTCGTAGAAGAGCACTATCAAATAGATTTTTCAATTCCAATTAAAAGGAATAATCGATTAAGCGCATCGTTAGGTCGATTTGTTTATTCAAATAGAGGGGCTTCCCATATTGATTTGGCAGGATTTTTGTTGGTCTATGGTGATCCTACTGTCGTGATTGATGTATTAAAACATGAATGTATTCATTATGCCCTTTATGAACAAGGTTTACCACATGAAGATGGAAATCCATTGTTTGAAGCGGAACTAAAAAAACATCATGTATCATCTACATTTACCCGAAAAGTAGGTAAGTATATGATATTTAAATGTAGCCAATGTCATAAAAGAGGTGAAACGAGAAATAATCGTTTAATTAAAAGACCTCAAAACTATTTATCGACATGTTGTAAAGGTCGTCTATTGCTTGTAGAAGAGAAAATATACGATGGGACTCATATGTGAAAAGGAAGATGATTGTGAAAGAAAATAAAATTATATTATTTCCAAAACAAAAAGAACGCGTATATGTAGAGTTAACAGAAGCAATTAACGATGGTAACTTTGCTCTTGCGCTACAAAAGGTAACACAGTTAATTGACTATGGTGAACTCCATGAAGAATTGATTGATATTAATTGCTATTGTTTAATGCAACTCGAGGATTATGAAGAACTAGTTGGCTTTTCTGTCTTGATGAAAGAAGTGGATGATCGTTTATTTGAAGTCTGCTTAGGCTATTATATAGAAGCTTTATACGAACTTGAGAAATATAAAGAAGTCATCGAGCTCTATCACGAAGTTGAAATGGATATGGCTGATGAGAAGAATTTAGATATATTTTATGATTTAGCATTACAAATGAATGCTCAAAAAATTGAGCGTTATATGAAGCAATTTAATCGGGCAAAGTTAAATCAAGATCATCAAGAAAGCTATCGTTTGATGAACCTTCTTTTAGAAAGTTTAACAGCGCCTATCCCTTATATTGAAAAACAGCTTACTTTACCAAATGTACATCCTTTAGTAAAAACAGCAATTATCGATTTTTATCGTAAAAAAGAGCTGAGTAAGTTACTAGAAGTAGAAAAATTTGAGTTAACTAGCCAGTTTGAGGTAGAATCTTTAGTCGATGTCCATAATGAGTCTTCTTTTTTAGCATTAATTGAACAATTTGATTACTTGTTACATAAGGATCCCGCAAAATATAATTTGTATGTTCAATTAATGACACAATACTTTAAAATTATGTATCCTTTTACAGTGAGTGATGAAGATCTACCTGTTGTTAAAGTTGTTTTTGAGCAAATTGTCGAGCAAGGCTTTGGGAATGCAGTCGAAACAGCTCATTTTGATCAAGATAAAGTGACAATATATATGGAAAATATTCATTTTTGTATTAATTTATATATGAGCATAAAAGAGATTTATTAAAATATGTAAAACAGTTGAAAGATATGCTATGTATGATATACTGAAATGGTTATGAATTTAATGTAGTTAATTAATTAAAATTTAAATATAAGTTTTTTTGGAGGGAATTGTATTATGTCGGTAACGGCTCAGTGGGAAAAATTAGAAGGTAACGAAGGTAAATTAACAATTACAGTATCAGCAGATCGTTTTGAAGAAGCTTTAGATGAAGCATTCAAAAAAGTTGTAAAAGATGTCAATATTCCAGGATTCAGAAAAGGACGTGTTCCACGCCCGATTTTTGAACAACGTTTTGGTGTTGAATCATTATATCAAGATGCAATCGACATTGTTTTACCATCAGCTTACAGTGAAGCAGTAGAACAAACTGGAATCTTCCCGGTTGATCAACCGTCAATTAACATTGATGAAATCGAACGTGGGAAAGACTTAGTATTTGATTGTGAAGTAACAGTTAAGCCAGAAGTTACTTTAGGTGAATACAAAGGAATCGAAGTTGAAGATACTTTTGAAGAAGTAACAGATGAAGATGTAGAAACTGAATTAGAAACATTACGTCAAAACCACGCTGAACTTGTTGTTAAAGAAGAAGGTTCAGTTGAAGAAGGTGACACAGTTGTCATCGACTATGAAGGTTTTGTAGATGAGGTACCATTTGAAGGTGGTAAAGCAGAAAACCACACATTAGAAATTGGTTCAGGTCAATTTATTCCTGGTTTCGAAGATGAATTAGTTGGTAAAGAATCAGGTAAAGAAGTAGATGTTAATGTTACATTCCCTGAAGAATACCATGCAGAAGAATTAGCTGGTAAAGAAGCAGTGTTTAAAGTAACAGTACATGAAATCAAACAAAAAGAATTACCTGAGTTAGATGATGAGTTCGCAAAAGATGTTGATGAAGAAGTTGAAACATTAGACGAACTAAAAGCAAAAACGAAAGAGCGTTTAAATGAAGAGCGTCAAACAGCTGCAGATAATGCTAAACGTGAACAATTAATTGAAACTGTTTCAGATAATGCAACAGTTGATATTCCAGAAGCAATGGTTGAAGCAGAAATCGATCAGATGATGAATGAATTCGGTCAACGTTTACAAATGCAAGGCATGACATTAGAAAACTTCTTTGAATTTTCAGGACAAAAAGAAGAAGACTTCCGCGAACAAATGAAGGAAGATGCAGAGAAGCGTGTTAAAACAAACTTGACTTTAGAAGCAATCATTGAAGCTGAATCAATTGAAGCGGCTGATGAAGACGTTGATAAAGAACTAGATAAAATGGCTGAAATGTACAACTTAGAAAAAGAACAAATCGTTGGTATGTTAGGTGGAAACACTGACATGTTAAAAAATGATTTAAAAACAAGCAAAGTAATCGACTACTTAGTTGAACAAAGCGTAGAAAAATAAATGGATAAATAGCGTGGTATATTCTATTATAAAAAGAAATACCACGCTTTCCTTTTATATGCCATCATAAATTACATGGCAAGTTAATTATTTTATTTTACCATTGTTATTTGATATGATTGCATATAAGTAGAAGGCTTTTTTCAAATAAATGCACATGATTTTATGTCATATGTTCTGAAAAATGGACTTAAGTTACTATGTTTAGGAGTGAACAATTTTGTTTAAATTTAATGATGAAAAAGGACAATTAAAATGTTCTTTTTGTGGGAAAGATCAAGAAGCTGTCCGTAAATTAGTTGCAGGTCCTGGTGTATACATTTGTGATGAATGTATAGAACTATGCGCAGAAATTGTAGAAGAAGAAATTGGAGCAGTTGAAGAAGTTGAGCTTGAGGAAATTCCTAAACCACAAGAAATATATGAAACATTAAACCATTATGTAATTGGACAAGAAAAGGCAAAACGTAACTTGTCTGTTGCAGTATATAACCACTATAAACGTATAAATTCACCAGCATCAGGAACGGATGATGTTGAGTTAGCTAAAAGTAATATAGCAATGATTGGACCAACAGGTAGTGGTAAAACATTACTTGCTCAAACATTAGCTCGTACTTTAAATGTACCATTTGCGATTGCAGATGCTACATCCTTAACAGAAGCAGGGTATGTAGGGGAAGACGTTGAGAATATTTTATTAAAATTAATCCAAGCTGCAGATTATGATGTAGATAAAGCTGAGCGCGGTATTATTTACATTGATGAAATTGATAAGGTTGCTCGTAAATCTGAAAATACATCGATTACTCGTGATGTATCAGGTGAAGGGGTACAGCAGGCTCTCTTAAAAATGTTAGAAGGTACTGTAGCTAGTGTTCCGCCACAAGGTGGAAGAAAACATCCTCACCAAGAGTTTATCCAAATTGATACGACAAATATTTTATTTATCGTTGGTGGTGCTTTCGATGGAATTGAAGAAATCGTTAAACGCCGAATTGGTAAACAAGTCATTGGATTTGGTGAAGAGGCAGAGAAGAGTGAACTATCAAGTTCTGAATTGCTTGCAAAAGTATTGCCAGAAGATATGTTAAGTTATGGGTTAATTCCGGAGTTTATCGGACGTTTACCAGTCATTTCAAACTTAGAGCCTTTAGATGAAGATGCTTTAGTTGAAATCTTAACAAAACCGAAAAATGCTTTAACAAAACAATATGTTAAATTATTTGAAATTGATGATGTTACATTAGAGTTTGAAGAAGATGCACTACGTGCAATTGCACAACGTGCGATGGAAAGAAAAACAGGTGCACGTGGGTTACGTTCAATCATTGAATCGACAATGTTAGATATTATGTTCGAGTTACCATCTCGAGATGATATTGAAAAATGTATCATTACGAAAGCAACCGTCTTAGGAGAGCAAAAACATCCTACGATTGTGTATACGGATGGTACAGTTGAGGAGAACGGTAATTTACCGAAAGAAAGTGCATAAATAGTGCATTAGATAAAGTCGAATTTATGAAAAGACTGACTCGGATTTATTTGCTCCACATTCGTTATGAAGGAGAATATAATGAATAAGTCAGTCTTTTCTTTTGTCTTATTATATTATGATGACACGGTGATTTAAAAAGGAAGTGAAAATTGATGGCTGAACAAAATAATGCATTACCATTATTAGCTTTGCGTGGTTTACTTGTTTATCCAACGATGGTGATTCATTTAGACGTTGGACGAGAAAAGTCATTAACCTCGATTGAAAAGGCAATGGTAAATGAACAGTTAATCGTGCTAGCAACACAAAAGGAAATTCAAACAGATGATCCTGGTCAGGAAGATATGTATCGTATTGGTACTTTGGCAAAAGTAAAGCAAATGTTTAAACTACCAAATGATACGGTACGTGTTTTAGTTGAAGGGTTAAGACGTGTTGAAATTGTTCATTATGAACAGGAGTCTCCTTATCTATCTGTTCAATATAAATCATTAGAAGATGAACATAGCGATGTCTTTGAAGAAGAAGCGATGATGCGTCAACTCGTAGAGCAATTTAGTAATTTAGCTAAAAAGTCTCAAAAACTATCAAATGAAACAATTGCCTCGGTTGCTGATATTGATGATCCTAATAAAGTGACATATATTATTGCATCTCATTTGCCACTTAAAACGAAAGAAAAACAAATTGTTTTAGAGATAGATAATGTCATGAATCGTATGAGACATTTATTACATTTAATATCCAAGGAACAAAAAGTGCTCGATATTGAACAGAAGATTGGCAAACGTGTTCAAACGTCTATGGAGCAGACGCAAAAGGAATATTATTTACGTGAACAAATGAAAGCAATCCAGGAAGAACTAGGCGATCAAGAAGGTAAGTTGTCTGAAGTGGATCAACTCAGAAAAGATATTTTTGAGGCCAATATGCCTGAACATGTTGAGAAGGTTGCCTTAAAAGAGTTAGACCGCTTTGAGAAGATACCACAAACATCTGCTGAAAGTACAGTCGTTCGAAATTATTTAGACTGGTTAATTGATATTCCATGGTATGAAAAATCGAATGATGAGATTAATATCAATAAAGCAGAAAATACATTGGATAAAGACCACTATGGACTTGAGAAAGTAAAAGAACGAATATTAGAGTATTTGTCGGTTCAAAAACTGACTAAAACGATAAAAGGTCCAATTTTATGTTTAGTCGGGCCGCCAGGAGTTGGGAAAACTTCTTTAGCAAAATCGATAGCTGATTCAATTAATCGTGAATTTGTCCGAATTTCATTAGGTGGCGTGCGTGATGAGGCGGAAATAAGAGGGCATCGTCGAACATATATTGGAGCCATGCCGGGAAGAATTATCCAAGGGATGAAAAAGGCAGGAAAAGTAAATCCTGTATTTTTACTTGATGAAATTGATAAAATGGCAAACGATTTCCGAGGAGATCCGTCATCAGCTATGTTAGAAGTGTTAGACCCAGAACAAAATCATACATTTAGTGATCATTACATTGAAGAAACATATGATTTATCTAATGTATTATTTATTGCAACGGCTAACGACTTAAGTTCTGTTTCAGGTCCATTATTGGATCGAATGGAAGTCATTTCAATTGCTGGTTATACTGAATTAGAGAAATTACACATTGCTAAGGAACATTTAGCTCCGAAACAAATTAAGGAAAATGGTTTAACGAAGGGTCAATTGCAAATTCGTGATGATGCATTTATGACATTGATCCGTCGCTATACGAGAGAAGCAGGTGTACGTCAATTAGAGCGTACGATTGCAACGATTTGTAGGAAAGCGGCTAAACTCATTGTTAGTGAAGAAAGTAAACGTGTGATTGTGACTGAAAAACGATTAGAAGATATGTTAGGAAAACCATTATACCGTTATGGACAAGCTGAAGTGGAGCATCAAGTAGGAACAGCGACTGGTTTAGCTTATACGTCTGTCGGTGGGGATATTTTATCGATTGAAGTTGCACACTATCCTGGAAAAGGTGAATTAACTTTAACAGGTAAGCTTGGTGATGTCATGCGTGAGTCGGCTAAAGCAGCCTTTAGTTATATTCGATCAAGAGCAAAGCAGCTTGGTATTGAGGAAGATTTTTATAAAAAATATGACATTCATATTCACGTGCCTGAAGGGGCTACACCTAAAGATGGTCCTTCTGCAGGGATAACGATGGCTACAGCTATTGTGTCTGCATTATCAGGGAAAGCAGTCCGTAAAGATGTTGGCATGACAGGTGAGATCACTTTACGTGGAAGGGTGCTACCGATAGGTGGTTTAAAAGAAAAGGCATTAAGTGCACATCGTGCTGGAATAACGACAATCATTTTACCGAAAGAAAATGAGAAGGATATTGATGATATTCCAGAAAGTGTTCGAGAAGGATTAACATTTATTTTAGTGGATCACTTAGATGAGGTACTAGAGACTGCCATTGTGGAGGAATCATCATGAAAGTAAAAAGTGCAGAGTTTTTAATCAGTGCGGCAAGTAGTAAACAGTATCCGAATACAGGCTATCCTGAAATTGCGCTTGCAGGTCGTTCAAATGTAGGTAAGTCATCTTTCATTAATAAATTAATCGGCCGGAAAAACTTAGTGAGAACATCTTCAAAGCCGGGTAAAACACGGACATTAAATTATTATACCATTAATGAATCCTTTTATTTTGTAGACGTGCCTGGATATGGTTATGCAAAAGTATCAAAACAAGAGCGAGCTAAATGGGCTGAGATGATGCAGGAGTATTTTGAGAAACGAGATAAACTAAATGCCGTCGTATTGATTATTGATGGACGTCATACGCCAACAAATGATGATTTACAGATGGTTGAATATATCCAATATTTACAGGTCCCTTTAATTGTAATTTGTACAAAAATGGATAAGTTGACGAAAAATAAACGCACGAAAGCATTAAAGGCAATTGAAGCTCATTTCCCGCAGCGTGATTTTCCACTTATTCCATTTTCAGCTATCACTGGTGAAAATAAAGAAAAAGCGTGGGAAGCGATTATCCCACACTTAAAATAATTAATGCTTCTTGATAAAGTAAATGCCAAAGCCTAGTAAGCTAAGTGGCCAAAATGTATCGATGAAGTCGAATATAAAAGGAATGGATTCGAATAGAGTTGGAAAGCGAAAGTTAACTAATAGGATCAATGCTAGTGAAACAGTGATTAATCCTGTCACTAATTGCTTTTTCGTTTGAATATAATAAAGTAAGAAACTCATTCCTAATATAAGTAAATACATGGCCCAGTAACTTGGCCAATTAGGGTAGAACATCGTGCAATATAGGTGAATACTAATCCCAAAGAGAAACGATCCGATTAATAAGTATACCGGATCGTTTTTTGTTTGGCTATAAACAATATAACTTATTCCGATAATCCCAATAATCGTATGAATATAATAAAAGTTTTCAAACATATTTAATTGTAATTGATAAATTAAAAAGTAAACGGATAATCCGATGCAAATATATCCAATGCGTGATAGGTTTGTTTTCATTTCGAACGACCTTTCTTTTTGTATCTTCATTTTAATTATAAATCATCTGACATACATAATGAAACATTTGTAGTCATATATTTATATGAACGATAGATATAGGGAGGAATGTTCGGTGAGTGTCGAAGTGAAAATTAGTGAGAAGTTTTATTTAGAAGAAGGCAGAGGTGTTGAAGAATTACAAGAACTAAGTATTGAGGATGTCTTAAATTGGGAAGATTATCATTCATTTATTCAAACAAAGGGGCATCTCTATGTAAAAGGGTACTATTTACATGAGGATGGTCATTATGACCAAAGTGAAAAACTGCATTATCCTGAACGAAAGTATCTTGATCATATTGAAGAAATCAATGAAGCAGAATCGCTTTTTACTCAAACAATCCCAATCGATGTTACTATTCCTAAAGATAAAGTGAAGGACTTCGATGATCTAAACATTACCGTATCTGATTATGGTTATGAAATGCCAACCCCTCATTTATTTATTTTGTTTATCACTTTACATATTGCAGGTGTGAATGAAGAGAAAGCTGAAGATGATGAGCGAGTTCAAGAAGATCAGTTAGAAGATGAAAAACAAGAAGAAAAAGAAGACCTACAAGAAGAAATAATAGTTGAAAACGAAGAAGATGAACCAATTGAAGATGATCTTGACCAATCGGATGAGGAAAGTTATTTTTTAAATGAATTATTTTCTTCTGAGGAAGCGTATTGTAAAATTCATTTGTATATTGTCCAAGAAGATGATACATTAGCAGAAATCGGGAAGAAATATGACGTTTTGCCAACGAAAATTTTGCAAGATAATGATCATGTTACCGGTACAATTAGCCCAGGTATGTTACTTAGAATATATAAATGATTATAATAAACCAATATAGAAAATAATAAACAATATAATTAAGAGTGTTAATATAAAAACTTCTAAAAAAGATAAAAAGATAATCGTTCGAATCAATTGAAAGATGAGTAAAGGAATAATTGCTCGTTCTATTAAGGAAATACATTTACACAAGACATTCGGTAAACGATAGCGATAATACTTACCCATGATATCCCTCCAGATACATTTATATACTATATGTTATCGCCTGTGATTATGTTCATCTTCAAATGAAAAACTTGCATTTTTTCGATAATAAGACTATTATTAATGTAATAAAATGTATGAAAAGTGATGAGAGGGAAGAGTACAAAACTGTGAATATGTGAGAGAGGAAAACGGTGGTGAAAGTTTTCTATATTCATTTTTTGGAAAGTCGCCCTTGATACTGTAACCTTGAACATAAAGTAGAGGTTACCGGCATTAGAACCGTTATCTCTAATTGAGTGTATAAATTACTGATTGTAGTTTATAAATGAAGGTGGTACCACGGAAATTAACTTTTCGTCCTTTTTAGGATGAAAAGTTTTTTATTTGGAAAAAATATGGAGGATAGATAACATGGCTAAAAAAGAATTACCATCAAAATACGATCATTTAGCAGTAGAAAAAGATCGTTATCAATTTTGGGTGGATGGCACTTTTTTCACACCTGAAGATAATCCGGAGAAAGAACCATTCTCAATCGTTATTCCGCCGCCAAACGTAACAGGTCGCTTACATTTAGGACATGCGTGGGATACAACAATGCAAGATACGGTATCACGTATGAAGCGTATGCAAGGCTATGATGTTTTGTGGTTGCCTGGAATGGACCATGCTGGTATTGCAACACAGGCAGTTGTTGAACGAAAGTTACGAGAGCAAAATATCTCAAAATATGACTTAGGTCGTGAAAAGTTTGTTGATGAAGTATGGAAGTGGAAAGATGAGTATGCGAATACGATCCGTGACCAATGGGCAAAGTTAGGCTTAAGTTTAGATTATACTCGTGAACGTTTTACTTTAGATGATGGCTTATCAAATGCAGTACAGGAAGTCTTCATTAAATTGTATGAAAAAGGCTTGATCTATCGTGGTGAGTATATTATTAACTGGGACCCGAAGACAAAGACGGCTTTATCCGATATTGAAGTTATCTATGAAGAAGTAAATGGTAAGTTCTATCATATGCGCTATCCAATTAAAGATAGTGATGAAACAATTGAAATTGCAACAACCCGTCCAGAAACGATGTTAGGTGATACAGCTGTTGCAGTGCATCCTAAAGATGAACGTTATCAACATTTAATTGGGAAGAAGGTTGTCTTACCAATTGTAGGCCGTGAAATAGATATTGTTGCTGATGACTATGTTGATATGGAATTTGGTTCTGGAGCCGTTAAAATAACACCAGCTCACGATCCAAATGACTTTGAAATTGGAAACCGTCATAATCTAGAACGCGTACTCGTTATGCATGAAAATGGAACCATGAATGAAAATGCAGGTAAGTATGAAGGGTTAGACCGTTTTGACTGCCGTAAACAAATTGTAGCTGACTTACAAGAAGCAGGCATTTTATTTGAAATTGAAGATCACGTCCATCAAGTAGGACATTCAGAACGTAGTGGAGCAGTTGTTGAACCATATTTGTCAACACAGTGGTTTGTAAATATGCAACCATTAGCTGATGCTGCTGTTGAATTACAAGAGACAGATAAAAAAGTTAACTTCGTACCAAGTCGGTTTGAAGGGACTTATTTACATTGGATGGAAAACATTCGAGATTGGTGTATTTCACGTCAATTATGGTGGGGACATCGTATTCCCGCTTGGTATCATAATGAAACAGGTGAAATTTACGTTGGAAAAGAGGCACCTGCAGATATTGAAAATTGGACGCAAGACGAAGATGTACTTGACACGTGGTTTTCATCGGCATTATGGCCATTTTCAACGATGGGCTGGCCCGATGTGGATGAAGCAGACTTCAAACGATATTTCCCAACAGATGCATTAGTAACAGGTTATGATATTATTTTCTTCTGGGTTGCTCGCATGATATTCCAATCAGTTGAGTTTACAGATGAGGCACCTTTTAAAGATGTTTTAATCCATGGTCTCATTCGTGATGCTGAAGGTCGTAAGATGAGTAAATCATTAGGTAATGGTGTTGATCCAATGGAAGTTATTGAAAAGTATGGAGCAGATGCATTGCGTTATTTCTTATTGACAGGTTCTACTCCAGGACAGGATTTACGCTTCCACTGGGAAAGAGTTGAATCAACTTGGAACTTTGCTAATAAGATTTGGAACGCTTCACGCTTTGCTTTAATGAATATGGAAGACTTAAAGGCAGAAGATATTGATTTAACAAAAGAATTAGCCTTACCAGATAAGTGGATTTTAACACGCTTAAATGAAACGATTGAACATGTTACAGCAAATACAGACAAGTATGAGTTCGGAGAAGCAGGAAGAGCTTTATATAACTTTATTTGGGATGATTTCTGTGACTGGTATATTGAAATGGCTAAGTTATCATTATATGGTGAAGATGAAGAACGTAAGCAAACGACTCGTTCAGTTTTAGCTCACGTACTAGATCAGACTTTGCGTATGTTGCATCCATATATGCCATTTATTACAGAGGAAATTTGGCAGCAATTACCTCAAGAAGGGGAATCAATATCTGTAGCGTCTTGGCCAATTGTTAATGAATCATTTAACTTTACAGCTGAAGTGAAGCAAATGGAAACAATTATGGCAATGATTCGTTCCGTACGTAATATTCGTGCAGAAGTTGATACGCCAATGTCTCGTAAAGTAAACATGCTCATTCAAGCTCACTCAGCAGAAATCGCTGAAGAACTTCAGAAGGAACGCCAATATATAGAGCGTTTCTGTAATACAGAAGAATTAACGATTGATACAAATATAGATGCACCGAAACAAGCTATGTCTGCAGTTGTAACAGGGGCAGAGATATTTTTACCACTTGAAGGATTAATCGATTTTGAAAAAGAATTAGCTCGCTTAGCTAAAGAGCTAGAAAAATGGGAAAAAGAAGTTGCTTTAGTTGAACGGAAGTTATCAAATGAGGGGTTTGTTGCAAAAGCACCAGAACAACTCGTTGAAAAGGAACGTGAAAAACTAATCGACTATAAAGAAAAGTATGCAAGTGTTCAAGCGCGTATTGCAGAACTAGAAGCCCAACAATAATAAAAAACAGTAAGATACGACTATATGTATCTTACTGTTTTTTGCTATTTATCGTTTCTTTAATATGTTGAACATAATGCCGCACAATATTTAAGTTTGTTAAAAGACTTAATGTTCTAGAGCCAACAACATCTTCGATTTCATTAAATAATAAATTGCCTTTATAATCTATAAAAAAATCGATACCAACAAAATCAAATTGATAATGTCCGATAATCTGGTCGATGATGCTTTTTTCTTCTGAAGATAATTCATATAAGGAAGCATGTCCTCCTAATGTGTAATTAGCCCTAAAGTCTTTTTCATTTTCTCGTAAAACAGCTGCCAGCACCTTATTATTTACAATGAAAACGCGTAAGTCTTTTCCAAGGCTTACATTTGCATCTTGTATGAGGTAAGCTTTTTTTGCAGCTAGATCAATATACTTATCATAATCATCTTTATTTCGAACAAAAAACACTTCTGAACCACCTTTTCCCTCACGTGTTTTTAAAACAAAAGGGTATGGTAAGGGAATCTCATAGGGGATGAGATCTTTTGGGTAAAAGTAAGTTTGAACCGTATCGATTCCAAGTTCTTTCACATATTGATAGGCATTAGCCTTATCATTAGCAAGCCTTGACACAGAACTGTTATTGAAAGTAGGTATATTTAACTGCTCGAAAGCGATAGTCAAAGATGCTTCCATTGTCCGTATGACTACAAAGTCGGGTAATGGTGATTTTTCACCATCAAGCAATATATGATGAGAAGTTGCACTGATGGCGAGGCTTTCTCGCACAATTAATTTTAATTGAATATTTTGCAAGGCAGCTTCTTTAATAAACCAATCGATATAACTTTTATTTTTCTCTGCATCGTCTTGTTTGTATATAATCCAACCATTCATCTATTTCACTGTCTCCTCAATATATTCGATTATCGGAATAGCGGCATTAATGCCTGTACAATCGAGTAAATTCCGAATGTGTGCATTGGAATTGACTTCACATACGATTGGTTTGTTATTGTGTCCGAATAAAATGTCTACACCAGAAAAGTCAGCGCCAATAGCTAATGATGCCTTGATCGCAGCGTCTGCTTCTTCTTGAGTCGGTTGATAGGGTTTCATTTGACCGCCCGACGTAATATTTGCTCGAAAGTCATCTTTTGATTGACGTAACATGGCAGCTACTACACGCTTACCAACAACTTGAATCCGGATATCTTTCCCATAACTTGATTCGATAAATTCTTGGAACATAAAGGGTTCTTTTACGGTTTTAAGTTGTGCAAATAATTGCTCTTTATCATGAACTAAATATACTTGCTCACCGAAAGAGCCAAAAGCTTCTTTAATAACCATAGGGAAATGTAAAGTATCAATGACATGGTTGATCAAATCATCAGTGAAAGCAGTCGTCCCTAAATACGTTTTAGGTGCAACAATTGTTTTTGGAATGGCAATATGGTTGGCATCTAATAATTGATATGTTTTAATTTTATCATCTGATACTTCAATGACATCTGCTTGATTAAATACACGTATGCCATTTAATTCAAGCTGTTTTGCTAAGTAAATATCTTTATCAGTAAATATAAGGTAATCAGGTTTATTATGAGTCCAAGCAGTGTTTGAAATAAGATTCATTAATTGTTCATTTGTAAATAGTGTGACATCATGTCCTTTATCAATGGCAGCGTCTTGAAACATCTGTGCAAAATCTAAAAATTTATCACTATTTAAAAAGCCATTGTAGACAATCCAACCTTTAAGCGACATATAAATCATAACCTTTCACATGTAATAATTGTTCGAATACTGTTATACTAATTTTAATTCAAAAATCGAATAATACAAGAAAAAGTGGTGAGATACTTGATAAAAACAATTGCTGACGTTCAGAGCTTTCTAGATTCACGACATCAATATGGTATTAAACCAGGACTCGAACGCATAAAAGCTTTATTAAACAAATTAAATCATCCAGAAAAGGATTTAAAAGTAGTCCATGTAGCAGGAACGAATGGCAAAGGATCAACAATCGAGTTCATGAAAGATAGTTTAATGCTTTCCAATTATCGGGTTGGTATCTTTTCTTCACCAAGCTTCACTGGACTTAAGGGACACTTTAATATTAATGATGACCTTATTAGTGATTATGAATTAATTCAATTAGCTAAGCGAATAAAACCGCTAGTAGAAGAGCTAGATCATTCGGAGCTTTATCCAACGTCTTTTGAAATTATTACTGCACTCGCCTTCTTATATTTTAAATCAAAAACAGATATTGTCATTGTTGAGGCAGGAATGGGAGGACGAGGTGATACAACGAATGTTGTTCAAGCAATCATATCTGTGATTACTACCATCGCACGGGATCATACTGATTTTTTAGGTCATACAATTGAAGAAATAGCTTATGAAAAAGCAGGTATTATTAAGCAGAATAGCTTAGTTATAACAGGTGATATCGAGCGAGAGGCCATGAAAGTTATGGAAAGAGAAGCAGAAAAGCAAGCAGCAAAATTATTAAGATACAAGGTAGATTATGAGTTAAAGGAAAATACTTTTATCGGAGAAGATAAAAGTATTCAAATGAAGACGCCTTTCCTTGGGGTTTATCAAAAAAAGAATATAGCTTTAGCAATTATCACTTTACTACAACTCAAAGATTATCAGATAAGAGTAGAGCAAGCTGCCATTGAACAAGCGATGAGTGAATTTACGATCCTTGGCCGATTTGAAAAAATATCAAATGATCCTATCATTATTTTAGATAGCGCACATAATGTAGCTGGTGTAGAAGCTTTGAAAGAATCTTTGCAAACTTACTTTAAAGAAGAGCGGATAAATATTTTATTTGCTGCTTTTAAAGATAAAGAAGTCCAGGAAATGATTGAACAATTGAAATCCTTGCCTGGGGAATTATATGTAACAACATTTAATCATGATCGTGCCTTAGCATTAGAAGGATACGAGCAATTCGATGTTAAGGAGTCACAAATGATGTCAGACTGGCAATCCTTGGTTAGAGAATGGTGTGAGCTCAAAACGAGCGATGTTTATGTAATCACTGGTTCCATGCACTTCATTATGGAAGTAAGACATTTTTTAAAAGAATGATGAGTTGACGACAAATTGTGATAAGATATCTTTCATTCTTTTGTTATATTAAAGGCAAATGGATGAAGGTGATGGTGGGCATGTATATTCGAAAAATATGGAGACGGATTTATGAAAGAAGATTAACGATTATAAGTAGTGTTATTGCCGTTTGTATCGGTAGTATGATTGGGCTTTTATTTTTGTTTTTTATTAATGTGAGCAGTCCACTTAGTACAAATATTGAATCAAGTCAACTAGAAGTAGAGCGGAAGGATATTGAATCTTTCCGTTTTTTTGTTTTACAGGTAGGGATGTTTGAGGAAGAAGAAAATGTTAAAGAGATGCAGAGAGAGTATCCAGACTCTTTTATATGGGAAAAGGATAAATATTATTTATTATTAGATTTTAATCAAAATAAAAGTGAATTACCTAGTGAAGAGGGTTATGCCAAGGAAATAAATATCGAAGAGAAGTCCATTTTAGTAACAGAAGCGGAAGGGCGATGGTTAGAAGCGTATTTGCAATTCGCTTTAGGGAATCATGATCAGGAATTACAGTCTTTAGATGACATATCGAATGATGAGATAAAACAATTAAAGAATGAATTAGAAAGATTAAGGTCTCAATATGAAGGAAGGGCGCTCGGTTTTTATATGCTTTTAGCTTATGATGAGCTTATTTCAGCAAAGGGGTAAAATTTATTTTTATCTAGGGCAAAATTTAGTTTTGTCTAAGATAAAATTTATTTTTATCGCCTAATTTTCCAAAAAAAGAGAGAAAGAGGGGGTAAAACTTATTTTTACTTATTCGCATTTTTTTCATATTCAACCTATGATAAATGAAAAAAATGGAGGAGTTCGATGGAGACGTCAATTAAAATAAAAGATGTACCAATGGATGAAAGGCCGAGAGAACGTTTGCTTCAATTTGGTGAAGCGAAATTATCGAATAATGAACTGTTAGCAATATTGATTGGAAGTGGCACGAAAAATGATTCGGCAATTGATTTAGCTAATCGGATTTTAATGCATTTTGAAGGTTTGAAATTATTGCGTGAAGCTACAATAGAAGAATTGACAGCAATTAAAGGGATCGGTAAGGCGAAAGGTATTTCAATTCTCGCAGCATTAGAGTTAGGGAAAAGAATACATACATATAAACCAGATGACCGCGTGACAATCAAATCACCGTCTGATGGGGCTGATTATGTGATGGAAGAAATGCGTCACTTAAACCAAGAACATTTAGTGGCCATGTTTTTGAATACGAAAAATCAAATTATTCACAGACAGACAATATTTATTGGATCTCT
>DATGTP010000055.1:0-26769 GCA_035301825.1 Pseudogracilibacillus sp.
CGCATCATTTCAGCTTTTTCTAATCCAGGAACTGAACGAACAATTTCATATTGAATAGACTCTGGTAAAGACGTTGATAAACCTTGTACATAAACTTCCTCTGTATCTCTTCCTTCTGGTTCTAAAAAGACTTGATGTCGAGGCTTATCATTAAAGCGGACAATCTTATCTTCTATTGAAGGACAATATCTTGGTCCTGTTCCACGTTTCATCCCTGAATACATTGCAGATAAAGTTAAATTATCATTAATAACTTGATGTGTGTATTCATTTGTATGTGTTAACCAACACGGTAATTGATCTAAAATATATTCTTTTGTTTCATATGAAAAACTTTGCGGCTTTTTATCACCTGGTTGAATTTCAGTTTTAGAATAATCAATTGAACGACTATTAACACGCGGTGGTGTACCTGTTTTAAATCGAATAAGCTCAAACCCTAATTCATCAAGATGTTCTGGAAGTTTTTTTGAAACACGTTGATTATTTGGACCACTTTCATACTCCATATCACCCATTAATATTTTTCCACGCATAAAGGTTCCGGTCGTTATAATAACGGTCTCTGCGGTATAAGCAACATCCGTCTCTGTGACTACCCCTTTACAAACATCATCTTCAATGATTAATTCATCTACCATTGCTTGCTTTAAATCAATGTTCTCCTCTGTTTCTAATAACTGTTTCATTTCTTGAATATATAAAGGCTTATCTGCTTGAGCACGTAATGCACGCACTGCAGGACCTTTCGCTGTATTTAACATACGCATTTGAATATGCGTTTTATCAATAACCTTCCCCATTGCACCACCTAAAGCATCTATCTCTCGAATAACGATTCCTTTAGCTGGTCCACCTAAAGATGGATTACAAGGCATAAAAGCTACCATATCTAAATTTAACGTTAACATTAACGTTTTTGAACCCATTTTTGCCGCAGCTAATGCAGCTTCACAACCTGCATGACCTGCTCCTACTACGATTACATCATACTTTCCTGCATGAAATGTCATCGTCGTCACCCCTTTCTATTTTCCTAAACAAAATTGTGAAAACAATTGATCGATTAAACTCTCACTAGCCGTATCACCAATTATTTCACCTAACAATTCCCATGTTCGAGTTACATCTATTTGAATCATATCTAGTGGCAAATCTAATTGTAAAGCCTCCCTAGCATCCATTAACGATTGCTTCGCTTCTTTTAATAATTGGATATGGCGAGCATTTGAAACATATGTCATATCTGTTGAACCAACGCTCTCTGAAAAGAAAATATTTGCCAAAGATTCTTCTAAGCGATCGATTCCTTCTTCATTAATAATAGCCATTTCTACAACTGATTGATCACCAGCTAACTCTTTTACTTCGTCTAAGTCTAAGTGTTGTTCTAAATCTTGCTTATTAACAATGACAATAAAATTCATCCCTTGAAGCATTTTAAAAATCTCACGATCTTCATCTGTCAGTTCATCATTGTGATTTAACATAAATAAAACTAAATCTGCTTCTTGTAAAATTTGTCGTGATTTTTCTACACCTATTTTTTCAACTATATCATCTGTTTCACGAATCCCAGCTGTATCAATTAAATGGAGCGGAATGCCTCTAACGTTAACATACTCTTCAATAATATCACGAGTCGTTCCTGGTATATCTGTAACAATCGCTTTATCTTCTTGTGCCAATGAGTTTAATAAGGATGATTTCCCTACATTCGGTCTCCCTATTATCGCTGTTTTGATACCTTCACGTAATATTTTTCCTTGATTAGCAACTTGCAATAGTCGCTCTATTTTATTTAATACATGAGCTGTTCGATCTTCCATCATTTGATGAGACATCTCTTCTACATCATCATATTCAGGATAGTCAATATTCACTTCTACATGAGCGATTGTCTCAATGAGCTGTTGTCTTAGTTCTTTAATTAATTTAGATAATTTTCCATCCAATTGATTTAAAGCAACATTCATCGCTTCATCTGTTTTAGATTGAATAATATCCATGACTGCTTCAGCTTGTGATAAATCAATTCGTCCATTTAAAAAAGCCCGTTTTGTAAATTCACCTGGTTCAGCAAGTCTAGCACCTTGCTCTAATACAAGTTCTAACATCCGATTTACAGCAACGAGCCCACCATGACAATTAATTTCGACAATATCTTCACAGGTAAATGTTTTAGGTGCACGCATAATTGACACGAGCACTTCATCAACAACATCACTTGATGATGGTTGAATGATCTTCCCATAATGAATGGTATGACTATCTACATTCATTAAGTTTTTTGAATGAAATAATTTATTTGTAATGGAAATTGAATCTTTTCCACTTAAACGTATAATTGAAATTGCGCCTTCTCCTACCGGTGTTGAAATCGCCGCAATTGTATCTGTTTCCATCATTTATCCACACCTTAAATTTAATTATCACTAATATAATAGATTACCATAAAACACGATAAAAATAAAGTTATCCACAATGTTAATAACTGATTTTCTTTCTTAAATTTTCCAATAAAAAAGCTGAGATTTTCATCTCAGCTTTCTCTATTTTTTCTTTATAACGATGTAACGGTTTGGTTCTCTTCCTTCAGACTCTGTTTCTACATCTCGACGTTCTTGTAAGGCGCTATGAATAATTTTTCTTTCATAAGCTGGCATCGGATCTAAAAACACTTTACGATTACGTTCAATTGCCATATCTGCCATCCGGTTCCCCAATTGAATTAATGTCTCTTTTCGGCGTTCACGATACCCTTCAGCATCAACAACTACTGTCCGATATGTCCCACCATTTTTATTTAAAGTTAATTGTGCTAAATATTGTAATGCATTTAACGTTTTTCCACGTTTTCCGATTAAAATAGCAATTTTTTCACCTATTAGTTCATATTTAACTTGTTTATCAAGTGTTTCTACTTTAATCTCTATATCTACATCTAACTCTTTAGCAATCGTATAAATGTATTGCTTTACTTCCTCAATTCGCTCTTCTATATTGATTTCTTCTTTTTCTATCACTTGTTCTTTTTCATTGATATCTTTCGGAACTTCATCTTTAACTTCAACTTTTGAAGTTGTTTCTTCAACTACTTGTTCTTCGTATCCTTTTTCACGAACTTCTACAACTGCGTTTGATGAGCCGAAAATACCTAAAAATCCTTTTTTTCCTTCATCAATTACTTCGACCTCTACCTGATCCCTATCTAATGCTAACTGCTCTAAAGCTGATTGGATCGCCTCTTCAACTGTTTGCCCTGTAGCAGTTACTTTTCTCACTTTTTGTCTCCTCCAATAGTAGATTCATTCATCATCGGTTTACGAATTAATATTGTTTGAGCAACCATAAAGATATTACCGATTACCCAGTATAATGGAAGTGCTGCCGGTAAAAAGAATCCAAATACAGTAATCATAATTGGCATCATATATAACATAACTGACATCATTTGAGCGCTTTGTGCATTTGAACTCGTTCCTGCCATCATTAATTTTTGTTGTAAAAATGTAAATGCTCCCGCAATAACTGGAAGTACATAGTCAGGTGATGATAAAGCAAACCATAAAAATGTTTCATCCCCAATTTCTCTTGTACGCATAATCGCATGATACATGGCAATTAATATTGGCATTTGAATAAATATTGGTAAACAACCGGCTAAAGGGTTGACACCATATTTTTGGAACAAGGCCATTGTTTCTTGTTGTAACTTTTGCTGTGTAGCCGCATCTTTTGAACTATATTTCTTTTGTAGTTCTTTCATTTCTGGCTGAATAAGTTGCATAGCTTGTGAACTCTTTAATTGTTTCACGTTTAATGGAACTAATAACAATCGAATAATAATTGTTACGACAATAATCGATAAACCAAAGCTATTCCCCAATAACTCAGCAAAATAAATAATAACTTGTGATAAAGGATATACGAAATATTTATTCCAAATACCTGTACTATCAGAAGTAATCGGCTCTCTAATTTCAGTACAGCCTGATAATAATAGTACTAATCCTATCATCAATAGTATAATTGGTAATTTCTTACGCAAAAAAGTTCCCCCTTACTAAACAATGTTACTTTGTTTTCTTTATAAAAAGTCTCTGCTTATAAAGCAGATGACTTATACTTTTTTTAATTTGAAAAAAACTCATATTTTTTGTTGGCATACGAGCGATAATAATAAAATCGATACGTGGATCAATTGTCTCTTCTAATTCATGTATCGCTTGTCTAATATATCTTTTTATTTGATTACGAACGACGGCATTCCCTATCTTCTTTCCAACTGAAATGCCGATACGAAAATGCTTTTGTTCGGGATTTTTTAAGTAATATAAAACTAATTCTCGATTTGCAAAAGAATTACCTTTTCGTAAAATGTACTGAAAGTCATCTTGTTTTTTAACGCGGTAAATCTTTTTCATAAAATCACCCGATATTCATTTAATTTAATCATTAAACTGAAAAAAGACCACTGAGAATGATCCAGTGGCCTATGCAGATAATTTTTTTCTACCTTTACGACGACGGTTAGCAATCACTTTACGACCGTTCTTCGTACTCATTCTAACTAAAAATCCATGAGTCTTTTTTCTTTTACGGTTATTTGGTTGGAATGTTCTTTTCATTATCTTCCCCTCCTTAAATCGCGAATTCCATTCATTTATATCATTTAAATGTATGACTAATTAAAATATATAATGAAATTAATTCTCCATTACATAAAAAAACTTACTTGATTATTATAAGCAAACAATCATGATAAGTCAACAAACAATACAATTACCTCTTATATTTCTTTCGACAATTATCCACAGCCTTAATAACAAGCTTTTTTCTTTTTATTATCTTCTCCAGCAATTATCGACAAGTTACCCACATAAATAACAGTTGTGGATTAAAATTATCCACTCTATGAATAATATCTGGATAACTTTTTATAATCCTTTGCATAATACAACTTTTTTTGATATTCTTATCATACTTAAGCTTGTGTATAACTTTATATTCGTTTATAATTATTAACAGGTTGTGGATAAGTTGTTAACACTTTCCCACTTCTTATGAATATCTTTTTTTGCGACATGTGAATAACTTCTTAATTTAACAGAAGAATGCACGATACAATCACTTTTCTTTATTCACATTCGATGTTAATAATTTTACATGAAATTTCACATCCTTCTTCCGATTTAATCGTAAAAAGAAGGATTTTTTAAACTTTACATCAATTTTTACCGTAAAGAGGTGTAACAACTTGGAAAATCTTGAACAATTATGGTCAAAAATTTTAGATCAGATGGAATCTAAAATTAGTAAGCCAAGTTATGAAACTTGGTTAAAAGAAACAAAAGCAGCTAAAATAACTGAAAAACACTTAATCGTCTCTGTTCCAAATGATTTTACAAAAAATTGGCTCGAACAAAGATATACAACTTTTATTGATGAAATCATTATCGATTTAACGGGATCTGAAGTAGCGGTTAAATTTGAAATTGAAGATGAAATAAAAGAGGAAAATAAAGACGAGTCTAAAAAAGAAGTAGAACAAAATGTATTAGATGATGATTTCGTAAATATGTTAAATCCAAAATATACATTTGATACATTCGTTGTTGGTGCAGCTAACCGATTTGCTCATGCCGCATCATTAGCTGTTGCTGAAGCACCTGCTAAAGCATATAATCCTTTATTTATTTATGGTGGTGTTGGACTAGGGAAAACACACTTAATGCATGCAATTGCACACTACATAAGAGAATATCATCCTGATCGTAAGGTCATTTATTTATCTTCTGAAAAATTCACCAATGAATTTATTAATGCCATTATGGATAATAAAGCAGAAAATTTCCGTAATAAATACCGTAACGTTGATATACTATTAATAGATGATATTCAGTTTTTAGCAGGAAAAGAACAAACACAAGAGGAATTTTTCCATACATTTAATACATTACATGAAGAAAATAAGCAAATCATTATATCCAGTGATAGACCACCTAAAGAGATTCCCACATTAGAGGATCGCTTACGCTCTCGATTTGAATGGGGACTTATCACAGATATATCACCACCAGATTTAGAAACACGAATCGCTATCTTAACCAAAAAAGCAAAAGCAGAAGGATTAGAAGATATTCCAATCGATGTGCTTCATTATATTGCCAATCAAATTAATACAAATATTCGTGAACTTGAAGGTGCGCTTATACGTGTAATTGCCTATTCTTCACTCGTAAATGAAGATATAGATACTGCCTTAGCTACTGAAGCACTCAAAAATATTATTCCAAACAATCAACCTAAAAAGGTGACTATAGCTGGTATCAAAGACTATATAGCTAATAAACATAATGTATCGGTCACTGAAATGGATTCGAAAAAAAGGACAAAAAATATTGCATTTGCAAGACAGGTTGCTATGTACTTATCTCGTGAACTAACTGAGTTTTCATTACCTAAAATAGGTCAAGAATTTGGTGGAAGAGATCATACAACAGTCATGCACGCATGTAAAAAGATTGCTGATTTAATGAAGAATGATGAACAGTTTTTAACTGAAATAGAAACAAATAAAGAGGAAATTAAAAACTTTCTTTAAATTGTACTTGTGCATAAGCTATAAAAACGTGCAAGTTTGTTAACAAGTTATCAACAGTGTGTATAACTTCATACAACAAGCTTTTTATAGGTTTATACACAAATCCACAGCTATTACTACTATTATTACTTAATTAATAATAAATAAATATATACGGGGGACCGAAAATGAAATTTAAAATCCAAAGAAAAGAATTACTACAAAACATTCAACACGTAACAAGTGTCATATCATCTAAAACAGTTATTCCTATTTTATCTGGTTTAAAAATTGATACTAAGAACGATGGAATTACTTTAACAGGAAGTAATTCAGATATTACAATTCAGTCTACAATCCCTACTACTATCGATGATGAAGAAATAATTACAAATATAAACGAGGGATCAATCGTTTTACCAGTACCACAGTTTCCAGAAATAATTAGTAAATTACCTGAAGATATTGTTGATATAACAGTTGAAGATAATTACAAAACAGTTATAAAGTCTGGAACTGCTGTATTTACATTATACGGTCAAAGCAGTGATGAATACCCTGTTATTCAACACCAGCAAGCAAGTCCACACTTTGGATTTAACATTAAAGAACTAAAATCAGTTATTAAACAAACTGTTTTTGCTGTTTCAACAATGGAAACAAGACCTGTTTTAACTGGAATTAATGTAATTATTGAAGGGAATGACATTACGTTTACAGCAACAGATAGTCATCGTTTAGCAATGCGTAAGTCAAGTTTAGAAAATAGTGAAATAGATGAAGCAAATATTGTTATTCCAGGAAAAAGCTTGCAAGAGTTAAATAAAGTACTGGATGATAAAGTCGAAGAAGTTCAAGTTGCTATACTGAACAATCAAATTGTATTTTTTACAGATCGATTATTTTTCTCATCTCGCCTCTTGAGTGGAAATTATCCGGAAACATCACGACTCATTCCACAAAATAGCGAGACAAAAATTCATATATATACAAAGGATTTAATACAAACGATTGAACGAGCAGCTTTGTTGTCAAACAGAGAGCAAAATAATGTCATTGATTTAGAAACAAAAACAAATAATAATATTCAAATATCTGGGAAGATGCAAGAAGTTGGAGAAGTTACAGAACAACTATCTGCTATCTCAATTGAAGGTAATGATATAAAAATATCTTTCAGTTCGAAATACATGCTCGATTCATTAAAAACTTTAGAACATGAAACAGTTACTATCAACTTTACAGGTGCTATGCGCCCATTTGTAATTAAAACACCAGATGATGATTCAATATTACAGTTAATTTTACCTGTTAAAACATTTTAGTGAATAAAAGATTATGGACCTTCCATAATCTTTTATTTTTTTATAAATATGTTTAAAAGTCGATTTTAGGCCTTAATTTGAATTTTTTATGATTTTAGGGGGATTACCTTTCAAAACGACTAAAACTTTAGTAAAATAGGATATAAGGATTTTAACGATATAGGAATAATAATTTATAAAGGATTTGAAAAATGGAAAAAATTTCAATTAAAAGTGAATATATTACCTTAGGTCAAGTTTTAAAGTTAACCAATATATTCGATTCAGGTGGAATGATTAAAGTTTATTTACAAGATGAAGGTGTATTTGTAAATGATGAGTTAGAACATCGTCGCGGAAGAAAATTGTATGAAAATGATTATCTACAATTAAAGACTGGCGAATCATTTATGATTGTAACAAAGTAAATGAGGAATAATGGATGTATATAAAGAAACTATCTTTAAGAAATTATCGGAACTATAAGTCATTAGATGTGTCATTTGATAATAAAGTCAATGTTATCATTGGAGAAAATGCTCAAGGTAAAACGAACTTATTAGAGTCCATCTATGTTTTAGCATTTACAAAGTCATATCGAGCTCAACATGATCGTGAACTAATTTATTGGAATGAAGAATTCGCTAAAATTAGTGGACACATATCAAAAGATGAACGGACGACCCCATTAGAAATCATCTTTCATAAAAATGGGAAAAAGGCTAAAAAAAATAAAATTGAGCAAAAAAAACTAAGTGAATATATAGGTGACTTAAATGTGGTTATGTTCGCACCAGAGGACTTATCACTTGTTAAAGGATCACCACAAGTCAGGCGCAGGTTTATCGATATGGAATTAGGACAGATTGAACCTGTTTATTTGTATCATTTAGCGGAATTCCAAAAAATATTAAAGCATCGCAATCAATTATTAAAACAAATTCAAATGCAAAAACAAGATGAGACCATATTGAATATATATACTGAACAATTAATTGATCATGCTGCTATTATATTGCAAAAACGTTATCAATTTTTAAAATGGCTTAGTGATGCTGCTATCCCTATTCATGCCAATATAAGTCGTCATTTAGAAACATTAAAGATAGAATATGAGTGTTCAATTCAAGCGACAGATAGCATGTCTATTGATGATATAAAAAGTGAATATACAAAAGCATTTGATCATAATTTGAAAAATGAAATAAGACGTGGAACAACGCTATATGGACCGCATCGTGATGACTTAAGTTTTTTTATAAATGATAGAAATGTGAAGTTATATGGTTCACAAGGTCAACAAAGAACGACTGCATTATCACTAAAGTTAGCAGAAATCGATTTAATTTATCAACAGACCAATCAATATCCAATTCTTTTGCTTGATGATGTGTTAAGTGAATTAGATGACTTTAGACAGTCTCATTTGCTTGATTCAATTCAAGGAAAAGTACAAACATTTGTATCGACGACAAATATAGAAGGTATTCACCATGAAACGATTGAAAAAGCAGCTTTATATCAAATTGAAAATGGTGAAATTATAAATAGATAAAGAAGGTAACGAGCGAAATGTTTATTTATATTGGAAATGATGAAGTGATTGAAACGAAGTCATTAATATGTATTATCGATTACAATTTGGCGAAAGAAACCAAACAATTAAAGGCGATTAAAAATAGTAAAGATATCGTCCATTTAGTCGATAAAGAATCACAAGTAAAGTCAATCGTCATTACTGATGACAAAATTTACTATAGTCCCCTATCGTCAAACACATTAAAAAAGCGCGAAGGGTTATATACAACAATATCTAAATTAGATAGATTTGATTATTCTAATTTGAATGAAGGTGAATGAGGTAAATGGAAAACAATAACATAATGAACGAACAAGCATATGATGCAGATCAAATACAAGTACTAGAAGGACTAGAAGCTGTTCGAAAACGTCCAAGTATGTACATAGGTTCAACAGGTGAAAATGGACTTCATCATCTCGTATGGGAAATAACCGATAACAGTATTGATGAAGCACTGGCAGGCTATTGTGACACCATTAATATTATTATTGAAAAAGATAATAGTATAACCGTAATAGACAATGGACGTGGAATACCAACAAGTGTACATGAAGATTCAGGTAAGCCAGCAGTAGAGTTAATTTTAACGGTACTTCATGCTGGTGGAAAATTTGGTGGTGGCGGATATAAAGTATCTGGTGGTCTACACGGTGTAGGTGCCGCGGTTGTAAATGCTTTATCAACGGATCTATCTGCTGAAGTCCATCGTGATGGAAAAATTCACTACATCTCTTTTAAAAAAGGTGAAACACAAGGTGAAATTGAGGTCATAGGTGATACGGATAAAACAGGTACGAAAATCACATTTAAGCCAGATCCGGAAATTTTTACTGAATCGACGGTTTATGACTATAGTATTTTGAAAAAAAGAATTCGTGAACTTGCATTTTTAAATAAAAAATTAACGATCACTTTAGAAGATAAACGTGAGGGACAAGAAAAAGAAGAGGTATTCTACTATGAAGGTGGAATAAAATCTTATGTTGAATATATGAACCGAGCACGAGAAACATTGCATGAACCAATTTATGCCTCAGGTGACATAAACGATATAGAAGTAGAAGTTGCTCTTCAATACAATGATGGATTTGCAAGTAATATATATTCTTTTGCCAATAACATTCATACACATGAAGGTGGAACACATGAAGCTGGTTTTAGAACAGCTTTAACGAGAGTTATTAATGATTATGCACGTAAAAGTGGATTAATTAAAGAAGATGAAGAGAATTTAACAGGTGATGATGTTCGTGAAGGAATGTCAGCTGTTATTTCAGTTAAACATACTGATCCACAATTTGAAGGACAGACGAAAACAAAATTAGGAAATAGTGATGCACGTCAAGCAACAGATAATGTGTTTAGCGAAGCATTTTCAAAGTTTTTATTTGAAAACCCTGATGTAGGTCGAACAGTTGTTGAAAAAGGAATTATGGCTTCGCGTGCTCGAGTAGCAGCGAAAAAGGCGCGTGAATTAACTCGAAGAAAAAGCGCTTTAGAAATTTCTAACTTACCTGGTAAATTAGCGGATTGTTCTTCAAAAGACGCTGAAATAAGTGAACTTTTCATCGTTGAGGGTGATTCAGCTGGTGGATCTGCAAAATCAGGTCGTGACCGCCACTTCCAAGCTATCCTACCCTTAAGAGGTAAGATATTAAACGTTGAGAAGGCAAGGCTTGATCGTATATTATCAAATAATGAAGTAAGAATGATGATTACTGCACTTGGTACAGGAATCGGTGAAGAGTTTGATATTACAAAAGCACGTTATCATAAAATTGTAATTATGACGGATGCTGACGTTGATGGTGCTCATATCCGAACGTTACTATTAACATTCTTTTATCGATACATGAGGCCTCTATTAGAACATGGTTATGTTTATATAGCTCAGCCACCTTTATATCAAATTAAACAAGGTAAAACCTTAAAATATGTTTACAGTGATCGTCAATTAGATGATTACTTAAAAACATTACCCGAGTCACCAAGACCGAATATCCAGCGTTATAAAGGACTTGGTGAAATGAATGCAGATCAATTGTGGGAAACGACGATGAATCCAGAGTCTCGTACGCTTTTACAAGTACAATTAAAAGATGCTATGGATGCAGATGAAATCTTTAGTATTTTAATGGGTGACAAAGTAGAACCACGTCGTGACTTTATCGAAGAGAATGCGGAATACGCGACATTAGATATTTAAGATAAAGGTTGCTTAATATCCGTTAGGAGGTTTTTTAACAAGTGGAAGATAGTCAAGGGAATATTCAACAAATAAATATAAGTGAAGAAATGCGTACGTCATTTTTAGACTATGCAATGAGTGTTATTGTATCCCGTGCTCTACCGGATGTCCGGGATGGATTAAAACCAGTTCACCGTCGTATTTTATATGCAATGAATGAATCTGGTATGCATGCAGATAAACCATATAAAAAATCAGCTCGTATTGTCGGGGATGTTATGGGTAAATATCACCCACACGGTGACTCATCGATTTACGATGCTATGGTGCGTATGGCACAAGATTTCAGTCATCGTTATTTACTGATTGATGGGCATGGTAACTTTGGTTCCATTGATGGTGACTCAGCAGCGGCTATGCGTTATACGGAAGCAAGAATGTCGAAGTTATCAATGGAATTATTACGTGATATTCAAAAAGATACAATCGATTATCAAGATAACTATGATGGTTCGGAAAGAGAACCGATTTTTTTACCAGCACGTTTTCCTAACCTTTTAGTGAATGGATCATCAGGGATTGCTGTTGGAATGGCGACAAATATACCGCCACATAATTTAAATGAAACGATTGATGCTGTTTTAGCTATAAGTGAGAATCCAGACATTACAGTGGATGAACTGATGGAAGAATATATTTATGGTCCAGACTTCCCTACTGCTGGGATTATCTTAGGCAGAAGCGGGATTCGAAAAGCTTTTGAAACAGGTCGCGGCTCAATCACAATTCGAGCGAAAGTAGATGTACAAGAAAATGCTAATGGTACGTCAACTATTATCGTGACTGAGCTACCCTACCAAGTAAACAAAGCGAAATTAATTGAAAAAATAGCTGAATTAGCTCGCGATAAGAAAATCGATGGGATTACAGAATTAAATGATGAGTCTGACCGTAATGGTATGCGTATCGTTATGCGATTACGTCGAGATGTTAATGCCAATGTTGTATTAAATAATTTATATAAATATACAGCATTACAAACAACATTCGGTATTAATACATTGGCTTTAGTAGATGGTATTCCACAAATATTATCATTAAAAGAATGTTTACAACATTACTTAGATCACCAAATAAATATTATTCGTCGTCGTACACAATATGACTTAAACCGCGCAGAAGCACGTGCTCATATTTTAGAGGGATTACGTATCGCTTTAGATCATTTAGATGCTGTAATTGAATTAATTCGTCAATCAGCAACGGCAGAAATTGCTCGAAATGGTCTAATGGAACGTTTTAATTTATCTGAAAAACAAGCACAAGCTATTTTAGATATGCGTTTGCAACGTTTGACAGGATTAGAACGTGAAAAGATAGAAGACGAATATAAAAATATTTTAGAGCAAATTGAAGAATACAAGTCGATTTTAGCTGATGAAGAAAAAGTTTTAAATATTATTCGTGAAGAGCTAACAGAAATTAAAGATAAATATGGTGATGAACGCCGAACAGAAATAGCAATGGGTGGTATTGATTTCTTTGAAGATGAAGACTTAATTCCAGAAGAAAACATTATTATCACTTTAACACACGAAGGTTATATTAAACGTCTCCCATTATCAACTTATCGTACACAAAACCGTGGTGGTCGAGGTGTGCAAGGAATGGGGACACATGATGATGACTTTGTAGAGCATTTAGTCTCAACCTCAACACATGACACTATTTTATTCTTTACGAATAAAGGAAAAGTATATCGTCTAAAAGGATATGAAATACCTGAATTTGGTCGTACAGCGAAAGGATTACCACTCATCAATGTTTTACAAATTGAAAAAGATGAATGGATTAACACGATTATAAGTGTAAGAGAATTTGAAGATGACCATTATTTATTCTTTACGACACGAAATGGTATATCTAAACGAGTTACTTTGTCACAGTTTGCTAATATTCGTCGCGGTGGCTTAATTGCTATTAACTTACGTGATGAAGATGAGCTCATTTCTGTTCGTTTAACGGATGGAACAAAAGATATTGCAATTGCGACAAAAGCGGGTTATATTATCCGATTTGAAGAAGACGAAGTAAGAGCAATGGGACGTACAGCAGCGGGTGTTCGTGGTATTAGATTACGAGATGACGACCAAGTTGTTGCAATGGAAATTGTTGAAGAAGACAATTATATTTTACACATTACAGAACGTGGAATAGGAAAACGATCAATAGAATCACAATACCGAAAGACAAGACGTGGTGGAAAAGGATACTTCTTATGTCGTTTAACAGAAGATACTGGCGAAGTTGTAGCTGTACAAGTTGTCGAAGGTAATGAAGATATGATGTTAATGACTGTTGCAGGTGTGTTAATTCGTATTCCTGTAGATAGCATCTCAATTACAGGAAGAAGTACACAAGGTGTAAGGTTAATTCGATTACAAGAAGATGAAGCAGTAGCAACAGTTGCTAAAATAGCAGAGGAAGATGTAGAAGAAATAGATGAAGATAATGAAGAAGAACAAGATCAATCTTCATCAGAAGATAGTGAAGAAGAAATCGAATAAAGCATAGTTACTTGTCCTTTGTAAATTGTATAGAAATAGAGCTAGCTATATTTTATATAGCGAGTTCTTTTTCTTTTTATAAATTTTAAAACTATTGGGAGGAATTTTTCATGGAAAATAAATTTAAAAAAGAAGGTTTAACCTTTGATGATGTTTTATTATTACCAGCAAAGTCGAATATATTACCGAAAGAAGTAAGTGTTAGCACTGAACTCTCCCCTACTCTAAAGTTAAAAGCACCTTTTATAAGTGCTGGAATGGATACTGTAACAGAAGCGGATATGGCTATTGCAATGGCACGTCAAGGTGGTTTTGGTGTTATTCATAAAAATATGTCTATTGAAGAACAAGCTGAGCAAGTTGACCGTGTTAAACGTTCTGAAAGTGGCGTTATTACGAACCCCTTTTATTTAACACCCGACCATAAAGTATATGATGCAGAAGAGTTGATGGCAAAATTTAAAATATCAGGTGTACCTATCGTTGATACGATTGAAAATAAAAAGTTAGTTGGTATTTTAACGAATCGTGATTTACGTTTTATAGAAGATTATTCAATAGTGATTTCTGAAGTGATGACAAGTGAAGATTTAATTACAGCTCCAGTTGGAACAACTTTAGAAGAAGCACAAAATATTTTACGTGAAATAAAAGTGGAGAAGTTACCATTAGTTGATGAAGAAGGTAAGTTAGGTGGATTAATTACGATAAAAGATATTGAAAAAGTAATCGAATATCCAAACTCTGCTAAAGATTCTCAAGGACGCCTAGTTGTTGGAGCAGCTGTTGGTGTTACAGGTGATGCTATGCAACGTATTGAAAAGTTAGTTGAAGCACAAGTTGATGTCATAGTGATTGATACAGCTCATGGACATTCACAAGGTGTAATTGACCAAGTTCGTAAAGTGAGAGAAGCTTATCCAAATTTAAATATTATCGCAGGTAATGTTGCTACAGCTGAAGCGACAAAAGATTTAATTGAAGCTGGAGCAAATATTATAAAAGTTGGTATCGGACCAGGATCTATTTGTACAACGCGTGTTATTGCAGGAATTGGAGTGCCACAAATAACGGCAGTCTACGATTGTGCGATGGAAGCAAGAAAGCATGATGTTCCTGTTATTGCAGATGGTGGAATTAAATATTCAGGAGATGTCGTTAAAGCACTAGCTTCAGGTGCACATGCAGTTATGTTAGGAAGCTTATTTGCAGGAGTTACTGAAAGTCCTGGTGAAATGGAAATATTCCAAGGTCGTCAATTTAAAGTATACCGCGGTATGGGTTCGATTGGTGCTATGAAAGCCGGATCAAAAGACCGTTACTTCCAGGATGATAGTGACGTTAAGAAACTTGTGGCTGAAGGGATTGAAGGCCGTGTTGCTTATAAAGGTCCTTTAGCACATACGATGGATCAATTAATTGGTGGCGTGCGCGCAGGTATGGGATATTGCGGGACAGCTACATTAACTGATTTACGTGAAAATGGACAGTTTATTCGTATAACGAATGCAGGATTACAAGAAAGTCATCCACATGATGTTCATATTACGAAAGAAGCACCAAACTATTTATTAAACAACTAAAGAAATAGAATTATCGGAGGTTACGGAAAGTGAAAGGAAAACACTATAATAAACTTATTGCGTTAACATTAACGGTAACATTATTTGCCATAACGATTATGTTACCAAATACAACATTTGCTGCAGTAGAAACATCTGTAGAAACTGCAATAATTGTTGATGTAGAATCTGGAAGAGTATTGTATGATAAAAATGCGGATGAAGCATTACCTCCAGCTAGTATGACAAAAATGATGACTGAATACATTGTATTAGAGAAAGTAAATGATGGGGAATTAGATTGGGAAGATACAACTGAAATTAGTGATTACGCTTATGATTTATCTGCTGATAATCGTTTTTCAGGAATTGGTTTAAGAAAAAATGTAGAGTATAAAGTTAAAGACTTATACGATGCAATGGCTATCTATTCAGATAATGCTACAACAGTAGCATTGGCTGAAATGATATCAGGATCTGAAGGTGAATTCGTTAAGTTAATGAATCAAAAAGGTGAAGAATTAGGTTTACCGGATTTTAAATTTGTTAATGCTACCGGTTTAGACAACGATACGTTAAATGGCAATCATCCGGAAGGAACAAAGGCAGAAGATACGAATCTATTGTCAGCACGATCTGCTGCTCTCCTTGCCTATCACTTAGTTGTAGATTATCCAGAAGTATTAGAAGTTGCAAGTATTCCAAGTAAAGAATTCGATGGACAAATGTTAACGAACTACAATTGGATGTTAAAACATGACGCTTCTTTTATTGATCAATTTTATTACGAAGGTGTCGATGGTTTAAAAACAGGTAACACGGAATTAGCAGGTAAAACATTTACCGGTACTGCTGAGAAAGATGGACGCCGTTTAATTACAGTCGTTATGAAAGCTGATTCTGAAGTAGAGAGGTTCCAAGAAACAGCAAAGCTTTTAGACTATGGGTTTGATGATTTTGAACAAGCTGAGTTATTACCATCGAACAGTGTTATTGAAGAACATGAGAACTTAGCAGTTACAAAAGGAAAAGAAGATCATGTCAATATAGCGACAGCCGAAGCAATCGACTTAATGATTGAAAAAGGTACTGAAGAAGATTACAGTGTTATATTTGAATTAGATGAATCAAAATTAGATGATGATGGAAATTTAGAAGCACCAGTAAAAAAAGGTGACAAAGTAGGTCAAGCAACCATTACTTATGATGAGAAGCCACTGACAAAGTCAGATTATCTTGTAGATGATAAAGCTGTTATCGCAGTTGATGTTATCGCAACTGAAGATGTTGAAAAGAAGAATTGGTTCAGTTTAACAATCGATTCAGTTGTCGACTTCTTTAAAAACTTATTTTAAAATTGGATATTTTTGTAAAAGTCTGGTTTAATTAAATATATAGTAAAATATCTTGAGAAGGTGAAAAAATGACAGTTCAATTTAAAAAAGGCGGCGTCATTATGGATGTCGTAAACGCAGAACAAGCAAAAATTGCAGAGGCTGCAGGTGCAGTAGCTGTAATGGCATTAGAAAGAGTACCATCTGATATTCGAAAAGAAGGTGGCGTAGCACGTATGGCTAATCCATCCATTGTAGAAGAAGTACAAAGTGCTGTAACAATTCCAGTTATGGCAAAAGCACGAATTGGTCATATTGTGGAAGCACGCGTTCTTGAATCAATGGATGTTGATTTTATTGATGAAAGTGAAGTTTTAACACCAGCAGATGATGTTTTTCATATGAAAAAATCAGACTTTAAAGTACCATTTGTATGTGGATGTCGAGATATAGGAGAAGCAGCTCGCCGTATTGGTGAAGGTGCGCAAATGTTGCGTACTAAAGGGGAGCCGGGAACAGGTAACATTGTAGAAGCGGTTCGTCATTTGCGTCAAGTTCAAGCTGATATTAAGCAGTTAGTATCAATGAGTGATGATGAGGTAATGGTGTATGCTAGAGACCACAAGGCACCTTTTGATATATTAATGAAAATTAAAGAATTAGGTCGTTTACCAGTTACAAATTATGCTGCTGGTGGTGTTGCAACACCTGCAGATGCAGCATTAATGATGGAACTTGGAGCAGATGGTGTATTTGTAGGTTCTGGTATATTTAAATCAGAAACACCAGAAAAATTTGCCCGTGCCATTGTACAAGCAACGGAAAATTACGAAGATTATAAGTTAATTGGTGAGTTATCTAAAGACTTAGGAACGGCTATGAAAGGAATTGAAATCAGTACTTTAGAAGGTTCTGATCGCATGGCAGATAGAAGTAACTAAATTACTTGCAATACTCACACATAAAATGTATTCTGTTTATAAATAATGAAAACGTGATGATGGGAAATAGTAATTAATTAATTTTTGTAAAGAGAGTCGATGGTTGGTGTAAATCGAACAAAAAAATTAATGAATCCATCCCTGAACAAATTTATGAAAGTAAATTCGGTATTGTACCGTTATCGCAAACAAAGTTGGAGGAGATTCGTCTCTTCAATTTGGGTGGCAACGCGGGAATAACTCTCGTCCCTATTCTTAGGGATGAGAGTTTTATTTTGATTTTTTTAAGGGGGAAAAAAAGATGTTAGATCGTCGGTTTTTAAGGGAAAACTTTGATGAAATTAAACAAAAGTTAAACAAACGTGGTGAAGATTTATCAGAATTTGATCAGTTTAAACAATTAGATGAAAAAAGAAGAGAAATTATTGCTAAAGTAGAGGAATTAAAAGCAAAGCGCAATGAAACAACAAAACAGATTTCTGAAAAGAAGCGGAATAAGGAAGATGCCTCAGATCAAATCGCTGCTATGCAACAATTAAGTAGTGAAATTAAAACATTAGACCACGACTTACACGATATTGATGAGCGATTAAACAAAGTTATGCTCTCTATTCCAAATATTCCACATGAATCTGTACCAACTGGTGAAGACGAAGATGATAATGTTGAAGTGCGTTCATGGGGAGAGAAAAAGTCATTTGACTTTGAGCCAATTCCACATTGGGATGTAGCAACAAACTTAAATATCGTTGATTTTGAACGAGCTGCAAAAGTAACAGGAAGCCGTTTTGTATTTTATCGTGGACTAGGTGCACGTTTAGAGCGTGCCTTAATTAGCTTCATGTTAGATTATCATACAGATCATCATGGTTATGAAGAAATGTTACCGCCATATATTGTAAATAGTACAAGTATGACAGGGACAGGTCAACTGCCTAAATTTGCTGAAGATGCTTTCAAATTAGAGGGTTGGGACTATTATTTAATCCCAACATCGGAAGTACCTGTTACGAACTTTCATCGTGATGAAATTTTAACAGATGATGATATGCCACGAAAATATGTTGCATATAGTGCTAACTTCCGTTCTGAAGCAGGTTCTGCTGGACGTGATACACGTGGGCTTATTCGTCAACATCAATTTAACAAAGTTGAACTTGTTCAGTTTGTTAAACCAGAACAATCATATGAAACTTTAGAACAGTTAACAAATCACGCTGAAACAATTTTACAACAATTAGAATTACCTTACCGTGTCATGAATATGTGTACAGGTGATTTAGGATTTACAGCTGCTAAGAAGTATGATATTGAAGTTTGGGTACCATCACAAGGGGTTTATCGTGAAATATCATCATGTTCAAACTTTGAAGATTTCCAAGCACGAAGAGCTAATATCCGTTACCGTGATGAAAATGGTAAACCACAATTTGTTCATACCTTAAATGGTTCAGGATTAGCTGTAGGACGAACTGTTACAGCAATTATTGAAAACTATCAACAAGAAGACGGTTCAATTAAAATCCCTAAGGTATTACAAGCCTATATGGGTGGAATTGAATATATTAAATAAAATGAAAACAGCTCCCGAAAAGGGAGCTGTTCTTTTATTTCTTCAAATCGTCAGATATCTCATCTTTAATTTCATCAATTAATTCTTTTTTGAGATTTTCTTTTACTTCATCATATGTTTTTTCTTTAATTTCTTCATAAAGGTCATCCTTCACAGCTTCATATGCTTTATCTTTTAATTCGTCGTATACGTCATCTTTCACAGCTTCATATGCTTTGTCTTTTAATTCATCGTATACATCATCTTTCACAGCTTCATATGCTTTATCTTTTAATTCATCATAAACATCGTCTTTCATTTCTTGATAAGCTTCATCTTTTAACTTATCATAAACATCTTCTTTTACTTCATCATATGCCTTATCTTTAATAACGTCATAAACGTCATCTTTTACTTCATCATATGCTTTATCCTTAATTTCGTCATAGACATCTTCTTTCACTTCGTCATATGCCTTATCTTTAATTTCGTCATATACATCTTCTTTGACTTCATCATAAGCATTATCTTTAATCTCATCATATACTTCTTCTTTGACTTCACCATACCACTCATCTTTTGCTGTTGAGACGAATTCGTCTTTTAATTGATCTGTTACAACTTCAGTGAATTGATCTTGCCCAATGACTTCTTCTGTAATATCTTCTAAAAATTCATCACGGAATTCTTCTTTAACCGTTTCTCTCTCTTCTGAAGCTTGTTGACGTCGATAAAGTTTATAATCTCGATTGAACATCATGAGTAAACTGATAATGAGGAAAATCATGACAATCGCGAATGGAAGTGCTGCAATTAAGGAAGCCGTTTGTAGGGCATCTAGTCCCCCATCTCCTGTAATTAATAAAATACTTGCAGTACCTGCAATTAATAATCCCCAAATAATTTTAATTTTCATTGGTGGCATTAATGATCCACGAGTTGTCATCGAACTTAACACATAAGTAGCAGAGTCTGCTGATGTAATAAAGAAAATAAAAATTAATATAACACCAATCACACTCGTAATGGCTGATAAAGGTAAATGTTCTAACATCGCGAATAGTGATAATTCAACATTATCATTTACAATTTCACCAAGATTAGCACCATGATTAATATCTAAGTTGAGTGCTGTTCCACCGAAAGTACTGAACCATAAGATAGCGATAACCGAAGGGACAAGTAAAACACCTGTAATGAATTGTCTTACCGTTCTTCCTCGTGAAATACGAGCAATAAATAAGCCCATAAATGGTGCCCATGCAATATGCCATGCCCAGAAGAAAATAGTGTTTTTCCCTAACCAATCACTTTCAGAAAATGGTGTTAAGGTTAAACTCATTGGCACAACATTTGAAACATAACCACCTAAAGTTGTTACAAAACTGTCAGCAATAAATAATGTCGGTCCAAAAATTAAAATAAATAACATTAAAATACCAGCAACACCAATGTTCGTATTACTTAATATTTTAATTCCTTTATCTAATCCAGTTGAAGCTGAAATCATAAAACAGATTGTTACGATTGCGATAATAATTAATTGAACTGTAATCGTATTTGGAATTGAAGATAAAAATGATAGTCCACCTGTAATTTGCATGGCACTTAGTCCAAATGTTGTAGCAACCCCTGTACAAGTAGCTAATACAGCTAAAACATCAATTGTCTGACCTAACTTACCATCTGTTTTATTTCCAAGTAAAGGATAAAAAGCAGAACTAATTAAAGCAGGTTTCCCCTTTTTAAATTGAACGTAAGCTAGTGTTAAACCAACAATTGAAAAGATTGCCCAAGGATGAAAAGCCCAGTGATAAGACCCATAACGTAGCCCTGCTAAAGCAGCATCACGTGTACCAGGCTCAATGCCTACAGGAGGATCATTGTAATAAAGTAATGGTTCAGCTACCCCGAAGAATACAAAACCAACACCGATACCTGCTGCGAATAACATACCGATCCAAGAAATCCAAGAAAACTCAGGCTTCTCATCTTGTTTACCAAGACGAATTTTTCCGAATGGACTAATAGCTAGTATAATAACAAAAAGAACAAAGAATGCTGTAATGAGCATGTAGAACCATCCGAAATTTGTAATCATCCATTCAAGTGCACTCCCTGCACGTGCTTCTAAGGAATTCGGTGCGATAGCTCCCCATAGAACAAACAATGCGATGATAGCAGTTGAAATGTAAAATACTTTACCTAACGTTTGTTTATTTGATTTATTTGCGTCTTGTTGCGACGTACTCATAAAATTGCTCCCCTTTTTCTTAAGATAATTGACTAATAAACAATACCCTAACACAATAATTTATAAACGTCCAAAATAATTTGTGAAATAATTATCATTCTTGTTGACATAGATCCAAAAATTTTGTATTATAATAAATGTGCTTAGCGGAGGAATACCCAAGTCTGGCTGAAGGGGTCGGTCTTGAAAACCGAAAGGGGTGTCAAAGCCCGCGGGGGTTCGAATCCCTCTTCCTCCTCCATTTATCAATATACACCTAGTATCTAAATTAGATACTAGGTTTTTTATTCGTCAAAATAAGAAGCATATTATTTCCCAGGAAATGATAAAGTATTGTGTGATAGGATAAGTTCATCTATTGTTGCATGTATCTATCCATGCTTATAGATATAGAAGTAATTTGCTTAGGACTTGACAAATCAATGGTTTCACTCTAATATTTAACATAATAAAATCGTAAATGACGAAGATTAGACGAGTAAAAAATGTGCGATCAAAAGAGATTGAGAGTCAGTGGCTGAAAACTCTCATTGAATCAAGAACATTTTTGAACCTACCTATGAGTCGTTAGTGAAAACTAACCGCAAGTGAAATTGCGTTATCAAATTTTAAAGTGGACTGTTAAGTCAATTTAGGTGGTACCGCGGATATTTCCCTCTCATCCGTCCTTAGTCATTAAGGATGTGTGAGAGGTTTTTTAATATAAAAATGGAGGAAAAACAATGACGAAAATAGCATTTATCGGTGCAGGTGCAATGGCTGAGGCTGTTGTGAGTGGTTTAGTAAATCAGCAATATGTCAATAATGAACAAATCTTTGTGACGAACAGGGAAAATGAAGAGCGTTTAACATATTTTAGGAATAAGTATGGTGTAAAGACAACGGTTAATAAACAAGATATATTAACTGGAGCAAACATTGTATTTATTGCGACCAAACCGTATGATATCGAAAGTGCTTTAATTGATATAAGACCTTATGTGAGCTCGAATCAATTGTTTATTTCAGTAGTTGCAGGCATCTCAACTGAGCAAATTAAACAATACTTACAAGTTGATGCACCTATTATTCGTTCTATGCCAAATACGTCAGCATCAATTGGTTTATCAGCTACAGCGATCGCAAAGGGAGAACTTGCAGAGGATACTCATATAGAGACCGCTCGTGAGATTTTCACATCAATTGGTTCAGTTGTTGAAGTTGAAGAAAATGACATGCACATTGTAACGGCTATTTCTGGAAGTGGTCCAGCTTATATATATTATTTAGTTGAAGCTATGGAAGCAGTAGCTGTTGAAGAAGGTTTAAGTGAAGAGGTAGCAAAAACATTGATTGATCAGACGATTATTGGTGCTGGTAATATGTTAAAACAAAGTGGTGAGGCAGCTTATACATTAAGGGAAAATGTGACAAGTCCTAACGGTACAACAGCAGCAGGTTTGGACACTTTACTACAATATAAGTTTCAAGATGCTATTAAAGCATGTGTTAAAAGTGCGAAAAATAGATCAATTGAACTTGGAACAGAATAAAATTAAAATCGTCTCTTAATATTAAGAGACGATTTTTTAATAAGAACTAGTAAAGTATTTCTTCTTAAGTTAGAATGATAATAAATGGAAAAGAAAGGAATTAATCAATGTGTCATGATAGTGATTTTATGAAAGAAGCAATAAAAGAGGCCAAAAAAGCAGCTTCTATAGGTGAAGTACCAATTGGTGCAGTCATTGTTCATGAAGGATTAATTGTAGGTCGTGGATATAATAGAAGAGAAAATGAACAAACGACTTTATCACATGCTGAATTATATGCCATTGAAGAAGCGAATAAAAAAGTAGGTTCATGGCGACTGGAAGATTGTGTTTTATATGTCACATTAGAGCCATGTGCCATGTGCGCAGGCGCAATCATCCAATCTCGAATAAAGCGTGTTGTCTATGGCGCAAAGGATCCTAAAGGCGGTTGTGTAGGTAGCTTAATGGATTTACTGCAGGAAAAGCAGTTTAATCATCAAGTGGAATGGACGTCAGGCATCTTAGAAGAAAGCTGCAAGCAATTATTACAGCAGTTTTTTAAAGATTTACGAAAAAATAAAAGAAAGGACTATAAATAAATGGGATTTTTTAAAACATTTCTTGTAGGTATTGTCATTGGATTAATTATTATTAGTTTAGCTTCGTTAAGAAAATATAGTATAGCAGAAACAATTATAAGAATAATACGATTAGGATTGATTCTTTTCTTGAATTTCGTCGTCATTGCCATGTTATGGTTAGTCATATCCTATATTACAGTCCCTATCCTATTTTACCTTTCAACGAATGAATCGCTTATTTCGATTCAAGGAGATGTCACAACCTCACAAATTGCTATGTTGTTTACACTGATGTTAATTAGTTTGTTTATCATAGTGACCTATTTACTATCTCTCATACCGATGAAGAGTATAATATATGTCATTAGTACAATGGTCATCGTTATTATGGGGACGACAGTTTTATTTTACTTAGTGGTACCTTTACGTTTTGATGATGTGACAATGTCAATTAGCTTGCCATTTATATTATCATTACTCGTTATGATTGGATTTGCTATTTTATTTACCCTACTCTCGATGACATCGAAAGGTAGTCAGGTGAGAAGAATTAAGCAAAATCATCTGAGAGATTTGAAAAAAAGAAAAGCAGCAGGTGAAAAAAGGTCTCTTCCTCAGACCATTCGAGATACGAAACGTTTGAATCGGAAAATAGATAGAGCAAAAAATCGACATCATGATGAAAGTCGAGCTATGAGAGAAGTTGTATTTATATGGATTCGAAAGCGAAAGAAAATGATTTGATGGTCTGAATGAATTGATTGCAATTTCATCATTTAACCCGTATAATTGTAAATGCCGTGCTAGGTGGGGAGGTAGCGGTGCCTTGTAACTTGCAATCCGCTATAGCAAGACCGAATACCTAGAAGAGGTAGACAGTTTGGTAGTCTGCCCTAAGGAATTAGTGTTGACGTTTAGATCTTGCGCAACAAGAACCTACGAACCCTGTCAGGTCCGGAAGGAAGCAGCAGTAAGTAGACCATCTTGTGTGCCGCGAGGCTCCCTAGACTGAGCTATGAACTTAGGTAACGTATGGAACTGTCTGATCGAATCTAGGGCACGGTATAAATTGATAAAGTAAAGCATTGTTTATTTATATAAACAATGCTTTTTTATTAAGCTTAAAATGTGAGAATATTAGTAACTGTGGGACTATTTTTTATAATTGATTATAATTTTATTTTTATAAAAACCTGTTTATAATAGACAGTATTGTTAAAAAAATCATTGCTGAATTGTTAGAAAATTATTGCAATGGAAGAGAGGGAAAGGAGTTTACAATGGAACAGACGAAAAAAGGTTTTTTTCAGCGATCATTAGACCGTGTTGAACGAGTGGGAAATAAGCTGCCACATCCAGTAACATTATTTGCTATATTAGCCTTACTTGTTATTATTGTTTCCGCTATCACGTCGATTTTTAATGTAACTGTTCAACATCCTGGTGATCCAGATGAAATTATAGAAGTAAACAATTTATTGTCTAGTGAAGGGATAAATTATATCTTTTCGGAAATGACAAATAACTTTATCGGATTCGCACCATTAGGTGTTGTACTCTTAACGATGTTAGGGATAGGAGTAGCAGAACGTTCTGGCTTTATTGGAGCGGTCTTAAGAGGGTTTGTTTTATCAGTTCCACAAAAATTAGTTACACTAGGTTTAGTATTTGCAGGAGTTATGTCTAGTGTTGCTTCAGATGCTGGTTATGTTGTTTTACCACCTCTAGGAGCGGTATTATTTGCGGCAGTTGGGCGTCACCCACTTGCAGGGTTAACAGCAGCATTTTCGGGTGTATCAGCTGGTTTTAGTGCTAACTTATTTTTATCAGGTACAGATGTGTTACTTGGTGAAATGACGATGGATGCAGCTAAAATTATTGACCCAGCATATGCAGAACAAATGAACGTTGCTATGAACTGGTGGTTTATTGCTGCATCTGTATTTTTATTAACACTTGTTGGTGCATGGGTTACTGAGAAGATTGTAGAACCTCGTTTAGGGGAATATACAGGGATTTACCGTGAAAAGCTAGAAAAGTTAGACCCGATTGAGAAGAAAGGTATTTTATGGGCATTAGTTGCGATCGTTGTGACAACGATTTTAGCATTCTTACTTGTCTTACCAGAAGGTGCGCCAATGCGTGGTGATGGTGAAAGACCAATTATTGAATCACCATTTATGCAATCACTTGTACCAATTATTATGATTATTTTCTTAATTCCAGGTTATGTATATGGTCGTGTGACTAAATCAATCAAGAGCGATAAAGATGTAGCAACACAAATGTCCGATACAATGGCAGCAATGGGGACATTTATTGTACTTTCGTTTACAGCAGGTCAATTCGTTGCTTTCTTCGCTGAGTCAAACTTAGGAATGGTCTTAGGAGTATATGGTGCAAAATTCCTTGATTCAATTAATTTAACAGGGATTCCACTTATCATTTTATTCATTATTATTGCAGCATTTATTAATTTATTTATTGGTAGTGCTTCAGCAAAATGGGCAATGATGGCACCTGTTTTCGTGCCAATTATGATGGGATTAGGTTATTCACCAGAATTAACACAAATGGCTTATCGTATTGCAGACTCTGCTACGAATATTATAACGCCACTGATGACCTACTTCGCAATTATTATTGCCTTTGCACAAAAGTATGATAAAAAGATGGGAATCGGTACAATGATTTCTGTTATGATTCCTTATTCAATGTTCTTCTTAATCACTTGGACGATTATGTTAATTGTTTGGATGTTATTCGGCATTGAATTAGGACCAAATGGACCAATTTATTATAAT